>NZ_JANPCM010000303.1:0-3659 GCF_031430955.1 Ferruginibacter sp. | reverse complement strand
CATCTTTACCCTCTCTTTTAATAAACGCTTTTCCAATCGGCAAAACATATTCTTCTTCCGGTACATCTCCTTTATCGCCATAACCAACTTCACACTCCATAAATATAACCGGGTCATCGTCACGAATAGCAGCTTTTAATAATCCTTTTGCTTCGTAAGGTGTTGCAACACTTATAACTTTTAACCCGGGAATATTTGCGTATAAAGATTCAAAAGCGGTGGAATGTTGTGCACCAAGTTGACCTGCACTTCCACCCGGGCCACGAAAAACTATGGGGCAGCCAACCTGTCCGCCACTCATTGCCAGCATTTTAGAAGCGGTATTTAAAATTTGATCTAAAGGCAGTACGGCAAAGTTCCAGGTCATAAACTCAACGATTGGGCGAAGGCCATTTTGAGCGGCACCAACGGCTATACCTGCAAAACCAAGCTCTGCAATAGGTGTATCAATTATTCTTTTTTCACCAAATTCATCCAGCATTCCCTGGCTTACTTTATAAGCGCCGTTGTATTCTGCCACTTCCTCTCCCATTAAAAAAACGGTTTCATCTCTCCTCATTTCTTCCTGCATGGCTTCCCGTAATGCTTCCCTTAATGCTATTTGACGCATAATTATTGGTTAATTGGTTAATTGGTTTATTAGTTTAACGGGTTTAAATAGTAACCGTAAATCTGTACCTGTAATTTATAAAGATTGCAAATTTATTCTATCGGGGGCAGATAAGCAAATTGTTATTGAAACTGTGGGGAAGATGCAAAAAAAAGTAAGAAAGCAGTTTATTTTACGAAGGATACAGGAATTAATATAGTGATAAACCAATCATTAAACGTATTCTATTTTTCTGTTAGGAGCAAATTTTTCGATAATACTTTTTAAATCGGCAGGCCTGAAAGGTTTTAAAATGTAATCGTTAAAGCCCTCTTTGCTAATGAGGTTATCCATATCGTCAAGCAAAGTGGCGGTAAAAGCTATAATAGGAATTGAAGCATCGCTTTCTCGTATAATTTTAGTGGCAGCATAGCCATTCATTTCAGGCATTTCAAGGTCCATTAAAATTAAATCGAACTGATGAAATTTTAGTAATTCTATTGCATGTAAACCATTGCCTGCTTCTTTTGTTCTTATCCCCCATTTTTTTAAAAACATGTTTAAAACAGAGGCATTAATTTCATTATCCTCTACCACCAAAATTCTTACGCCACGTATATCTGCCTGCGATCTGTAGTTTTCTACATTTATTATTTGCTGTTGCAGTTTTAAATCTTTTTTAAACAAAAGTGTAAAACCAAAACTTGCACCATGACCAAGATCGCTTTCTACCACAATAGTTCCTCCAAATAAGTTTACCAGTTTTTCACTTATGGTAAGCCCAAGCCCTGTGCCTCCAAACCTTCTTTTTAAATCATTAGCATGTACCTGTGCAAAGCTTTCAAAAATTTCAACCTGTTGTTCTTTTTTTATACCAATACCAGTATCCTTTACTATAAAAGATATGGAGACTTCATCGGTGGTTTCATCATCAATTAAAACGGTTAACGTAACCTTGCCCTGTATTGTAAATTTTAAAGCATTCGATATAAGATTGTTCAGCACCTGCCTTAATTTTACTTCATCGCTTATTATATTAATATTTTTAAGCTGAGGGCCATGTTTAAATACCAGTTCTATATTTCTTTTCTCAAACTGGTTTTCAAAAAATTGTACAACTGCCTGCAGTGCTTTTAATAAATTAAATGATTGGTTATTGACTTCCATTTTTCCTTCATCAATCTTACTGTAATCCAAAATATCGTTAATAATGCTTAGCATGTGTTCCGATGAATAAAGTTGAAGATTAGCATTTGCTTTAACCGTTTCTGATAGATTTTTTTCTGCTAATATTAAGTTTGCCGTACCAATAATACCATTTAAAGGCGTTCTTAATTCGTGGCTCATACCAGCCAGAAAACGGGTTTTAACTTTTGCAGAATTTTCAAATTTTTCTTTACTGGAAGCTAATTCTTTCCCCGCCATTTTAAAGCTGCTGATATCCCTTATCATTAATAGCTGGTATTCCTTTTCATCTGTAAAATAATTTATGCTGCTTACATATGCTTCAAACTCAGTTTTACGTTGTGTTCTAAAATTTGCTTCACCATGCCACCCATTCGGAATATCGTTCATCAATAATTCCAAATTAATACTGCTGTCGCTAAGGTAACGTATCATTAATTGAGAAAGATAAAGGCCTTTTATACTAATCTCATCAGCCACATCAAAAAGTGCAACTGCCCGTTTGTTACATTCAATAATTTCTTTGGTTTCTTTATCAAAAATTATACAGGCATCAAGGGTAGATTGAAAAAATGCCTGGCTGTAATTTAATTTTTCTTTTGTTAGAATTTTAGGTGCAAATCCGGTAAAAATATACCTGGTAAGCAATAACGATAAAATTACCGTAACAATAATAAAAAATATAAAGAGAGTACTTAGTAATGCATTGTGATAAACGATTATACATAGAGACAATATCATTGCCGCCACTATAAATAATGCACTGGCCAGGGCAAATCCGTTTTCCCTGGATGGATGCTTGTTTTCAGCATTGTATTTTAAGAATACACGGGCAATATTTGAATTATAAATAGCCGACAAAATTAAGTTTGATTTAAAGGATCGTATTAATATAACGCACAATTATGCGATTTATTGAATAAATATTTTATTTGAAAGGCAAAAATTGATTTTGCCCTGCACATATTATTTTGATGATTTGTTCGTTATTGTATGTGGCCCCTGCTAGAAAACCTAAAATAACCAGATGGAAAATAAAATATTTGAATTTGACCAAAGGCTTGATGCCGGATTTTTACATAGTTTATATGAGGATGATATTGAAAATGCGGCAATGAGTTTTGATTTTTTTTTAAATAAGTATCCGCAGCACCTTAAAGAAATAGAAGAAGATTTTATAGCTGGTGATGTTAAAGGTTTCAGGCAAAAGGTGCACAAGGCAAAGCCCACTTTTAGCTATGTAGGGTTAACAGCAATTAGTGCTAAAGCCGCTGCAATTGAAAGCATGTGTGATGATGAAGGTGATTTAAATAAGGTTGAAAATTTGTACCAGGAGTTTAAAAATAGTTTAGAAGAAATAATCCCTGTTATTCAAAATGAACTTGAACGAATGAAAACTTAATCCTAATCTTATGAAACTGAAAGTAATTATTGTTGATGATGAGCCAATGGCAAGGAATTTTTTAGAGCGCTACTGCGAAAAAAATGGCAATCTGCAGCTGTCTGGAACATTTGAAGATGCGGTAACAGCATTGGATTATTTACAAAAAAATGAAATTGATATTTTATTTTTAGATGTGGAAATGCCAAACGTTAGTGGGTTTCAGCTACTGGATCAGTTATCCTACATGCCCAAAGTAATTCTTACTACTTCAAAAACTGACCATGCTTTTAATGCTTTTGAGTATGGGGTTACCGATTTTTTAAAAAAACCCGTAACCTTTAACCGTTTTCAGGAAGCCGTTATTAAAATTACCGAATCGTTAATTGAAAAAAGATTACAGCCTGTTTTAAAAATACCTGCTATTAACCTGGAAGAAATTTATATAAAATTTCCTGAAAATTAAGCCTTGTTAATTTCCCATCCGATTTTATAAAAATTTCT
>NZ_JANPCM010000302.1:0-3495 GCF_031430955.1 Ferruginibacter sp. | reverse complement strand
TATTAAAAATATTACTGCCACTTGCATCCCAAAAACCCCCTCCACCGCTAACGCTGCCTTTGCTGCTGCTTTTTACAATCCATTTTTGCTCGGTGGCATCGTATTGAAGATTTACTACGCCTTTATTTATAATTGTGATATCCGCATTAGTTCCTGTTACTATCATATCTGTAACAGCAGCATTGGCATCTTCATTATTTATTTGCATGGTAAAACCGCTACGGTTAAACAGGGTCAGCAACCTGCCATCATTACCTGCTGTAATACCGGCAATAGTAAAATCTGCGGTAGGCCCCGTAATTCTGTAATAACTAAAGCGTGGATTATTTACATCTAAAGCAATATTAATTCCATCAGCAGCAGTAACATCTGCAGTACGAAAAATAACATCTCCGTTTACGTCTAAAGTTGCTTGGGGTGTTGGAGTATTTACACCAACATTTTGACCAGTACTGTAGGCAACAAAAAATAAAATGCTTACAATAAAAACAAGTAATGATTTCATGATGAAATATTTTTTATTTGGAAGTTTATTAAATTATTCTGCCAAATTATTTTTATTTATACCTGATAAAAACCATTAATAATTATTCGGGGGTGTTTTATGATTAGGCGGGCATTTTTTAGTTTCCTTTTTGCCCGTTACTTTTGATGATTAATTGATAACTATGATAAAAGACAAAATTTTAGTGATTGGTGCCAGCGGACAAATAGGTGTGGAGTTAACACTAGCGTTGCGTAAAATTTATGGCAATGCCAATGTGGTGGCCAGCGATTTACGGGAGCAAAATCCTTTGCTGGAAGGCACAGGTCCTTATGTAAGTTTGGATGTGATGAATAAAGAAATGCTGCATGTGCAGGTGATACGGCAAAATTTTACGCAGATATATTTACTGGCTGCTATACTTTCTGCCACCGGCGAAAAAAATCCTAACCTTGCCTGGAACCTGAACATGACAGGTTTATTAAATGTACTGGATATTGCAAGAGAAGAAAAAATAAGTAAAGTGTACTGGCCATCTTCCATTGCAGTTTTTGGACCAACAAGTCCTAAACAAAATTGTCCGCAGCAAACTATTATAGAACCGAGTACCGTGTATGGTATAAGTAAATATGCCGGCGAGTTTTGGTGCAATTATTATTTTCACCGCTTTGGTGTAGATGTAAGAAGTTTGCGTTACCCCGGTTTAATAAGTTATAAAAGTGCACCCGGCGGCGGCACTACCGATTATGCTATCGAAATTTTTCATGAAGCGCTGGAAGAAAAAAAATATGAGTGTTTTTTAAAAGAAGATACTTATTTACCCATGATGTATATGCCCGATGCTATAAGGGCAACTATTGAATTGATGGAAGCGCCTGCGGATAAAATATCCATTCGTACCTCTTATAATATTTCGGGTATGAGTTTTTCGCCAAAAGAAATTGCTGCCGAAATAAAAAAACATATTCCTGAATTTGAAATGATTTATAAACCCGATTACCGGCAAACTATCGCCGACAGCTGGCCGCAGAGTATTGACGATACTGTCGCAAGAAAAAACTGGGGGTGGAAAGAAGAATATAATTTGCCTGGCATGGTAAAAGATATGCTGGATAATTTGTAAACAATTTTTTAAATTTTACTTTTAACTATTCGTTTATCAACTAAATAAAATCGTTTAACTATCACTCCTTAATTTTGTATTTAAAAAATTTATTTTTATGAAAAAGATTTTTGCAGTTATTGCCATTACGGCAATTTGTTCAGCAACACATGCTCAAAACAGCGACAAAAAATTCCATTTTAGTGTTGGACCCGAAGTTGGTTTTGCAACCGGCGATTTTAATAACACCCACTCTGTTGGAATTGGAGCTACCATACAGGCCGAAAATAATATTGGTGGTACTACCAGCATTACACTTACCACTGGTTACATGTCCTATGCAGGTAAATCTGCTGGCGCAGGAATTAAATATAAAGCTGCTGGTATTATTCCGCTTAAAGCCGGTATAAAATATTTTTTATCAGGCGGTTTTTATGGCTTAGCCCAATTGGGTGCCGGCTTTTTTAATAACAATGGCGGTACTGCTTTTGCATACTCTCCTGTAATTGGTTACGAATTTAATACCAACTCGGGCAAAGCCATTGATGCCAGTTTAAAATACGACGGGTATTCAAAAAACAATGCCAACTTAGGTTCAGTTGGTGTAAGGCTGGCGTATAAATTTTAATAGTTTTAATAAATATCTTAATAAAAAAATCCTGCTGTAAAGCAGGATTTTTTATTAAGTATTAATTTAATAAAAGTTAGCGTAACTGTGTGTTTAATTATTTTAACTGTGTATCATCTTGCTGTAGCTGTGGTTTAAAGTTTCCCTGATTATAAATTAACATTTATATAACGTACTAATAATAAATAATTTTTACATTATTTTTTATTAAATATTTTTGATAATTACTAATTTACTGGGATATTTGTGCTATATTTTTAACCAAAAATTACGTAACATGAAAAAAGCAGTTTTAATTGTTGCCTTATCAGCAGCAGCATTTGCCGTACAGGCACAAACTACATTTGGCGCACACGCCGGTATTAACGGAGCCTCTTTTACAGATAAAACAACCAGTGGTAGCCAAACTACAACTGATAAGTTTGACACAAAAGTTGGACTTATTATTGGTGTAAATGCAGAAATACCTATTGCCTCTTCATTATTTTTCAGACCCGAATTAAATTTTATTCAAAAAGGTGGAAAGCTAAAGCAAACTGAAGTGATTTTTGGGACTACTTACACCACCGATGCTAAGGTTACGACCAATTATCTTGAGCTTCCCTTGAATTTAATTTATAAATTTAATGGGAGTGGTTTATTTGCAGGTGCAGGTCCATCAATTGGGTATGGTTTATCTGGTAAGGCTAATTCAAAAACTACAGTCGGTTCATCAACTACAGAAGATAATTCCGATATTAAATTTGATGGTAAAAAAAATGCAAATGATGGCAAAGGTCATTTAAAGGCTTTGGATTTTGGCGCTAATTTTTTAGTGGGTTACCAGTTTAGTAATAATTTATTTTTAAAAGCAAATTACACTCTTGGGTTATCTAATATTTCTGTTGAAGATAATTCCACAACCAAAAACACAGGGTTGGGTTTTACAATCGGGTATAGATTTGGTAGTGCATCAGAAGAGTAAATTAATTTAAACTCTGTGTAAATAATAAAAGCGGCAGATGCCGCTTTTATTATTTATGCTATACTTTGCACTTTTTAAAATGAAGAAAATCGTATCAGGCAGGGTTAAATTAATTTATGCTCGTAAGAATACTTAATCAGCCCAATAACACCAGATGTTTTTGTTTTTCTAAAAATATTTTTGCGGTGGGTTTCTACAGTACGTTCGCTTAAAAAAAGCTGTTCAGCAATTTGCTTATTGTTATTTTCTTTTTCAATTAATTTTATAATTTCTATTTCTCTTGCAGTAAGGTGTGCATCATCGCTTTCTTTTTTAAG
>NZ_JANPCM010000301.1:0-3251 GCF_031430955.1 Ferruginibacter sp. | reverse complement strand
GCCGGTATTCATCACTTCCAGGCAGGCTTCTAATAATTTTTTTTCCTGGAAGGGATCACCCACCTGCACAGCCGGTAAATCTTCTGCACTGTCGGCAGTAATATCTGCACTGGCAAAACTTGCGCCGCCAATACCATCTTTACCAGTTGCACTGCCTACAAAAAAAACAGGATTCCCTTTTACATTTCCTGATGTTGCAGAAATAGTTTCTCCATTCTTTAAAATGCCTACACTCATAGCATTTACCAATGGATTGGTATGGTAACAATCTTCAAAATAAATTTCGCCACCCACTGTGGGTACACCAAAGCAATTGCCATAATGACCAATGCCATGTACAACACCAGCTAATAAATGTTGTGTTTTTGCTTCTTTTAAGTTACCAAAGCGTAAACTGTTAAGCGATGCTATTGGCCTTGCACCCATGGTAAAAATATCTCTGTTAATGCCACCGACACCCGTAGCCGCACCTTGAAAAGGTTCAATTGCAGATGGATGATTATGACTTTCAATTTTAAAAACCACACCGTAACCATCACCAATATCCATCAACCCTGCATTTTCCTCTCCGGCTTTTACCAGCATTTTTTTACCATCACGGGGTAAGGTTTTTAACCATTTAATTGAGTTTTTATAACTGCAATGCTCACTCCACATGGCGCTGAAACAACAGAGCTCAGTAAAATTGGGGGTCCGCCCCAATTTTTGTTTTATTAGTTCAAATTCATCTGCGGTAATCCGTAATTGCTCTGCCGTTTTTACTGTTATTTCCATAAATAGTTAGAAAAAAGAGTTAGAAAGTGCAAAGGTAACACCGTAATAGTTTATTAAGATATAAGGAAAGTAAATATTTTAACTATCTTCCCACATTGAAAATTTACTGCTTTGGATTATATTCTTTTTACAATTTACCTCTGCATATTTTGCTGGCTGATTACAAAAGTTTCATTTGTAAAAAACGCAGGGCTTAACAATAAATACATATTGGTTCTCTTTTTGGCAAAAATAATTGCAGGATTAGCCATTGGCTGGATATCGTATAATTTATACAACACAGGCAACGATTACTGGGATGTAAACAGGGAAGGGTGGAAGGAATATCAATTACTTTTATCCAATCCTAAAGAATACTTTACCAATATATTTAAATCGCAGTACACACAGGGTTACGGAGGCATGTTCGATTCTTTTCAATCTTTTTGGAACGATTTAAGGAATAACATTATTATTAAATTCCTTTCGGTATGTAACATTTTCAGCCGGGGTAATTATTATATCAACAGCTTATTTTTTAACTTTTTTTGTTTTTTAGGGCATGTAGCTTTTTACCGGATCTTTATTAAGATTTATAAAAATCAACAGCGTGCAGTTATTATTTGCTGTTTTTTATTACCATCAATGCTTTACTTTACTTCGGGGGTGCAAAAAGATGGAATTGTTTTTACAACACTGGGCTTTTTAAGCTACACAGTATTTAAATCTTTACAGCAAAATTATTTTAGTAAAAAAAGCCTGCTGATTATTTTACTTACACTTACGGTTTTGTTTTTAATAAGAAGTTATGTGCTGCTAAATGTTTTACCAGCACTTATTATGTGGATACTGGTTGTTAAATATAAATGGCCGGCTTTTAAAAGTTTTGCAATTGGTTATATTATTCTCGGGCTTATATTTTTTAATTTCAACAGCATTGTAAAAAACATTAATCCGCTTAAAACGGTTACACAAAAGCAGGCCGATTTTTTTACACTTCCTTTAGCATCAACACAAATAAAACTAGATACACTGTACCCCAATTTTAAAAGTTTTTTATACAATGCACCCCAGGCTTATAATCACCTATTGCTGAGGCCTTACATTACCGAGTTGCCGGCAAAAAGCCTTTTGCCCATTAATATTGAGTTAGTTTTTTACCAATTATTTTTTATTTTCTTTATTGCTTTTAAGAGAAAAAAAGAAGAGAAAGAAAACAATCCCTTTATTCTTTTCGGTATATTTTTTACACTTACTATGTTTTTATTTATTGGTTACATCATGCCTAATTTAGGGTCAATTGTAAGGTACAGAAGTGTGTATTTGCCCTTTTTAATAGCACCTGTTATTTGCAATATTAACTGGGAAAAAATCAAAGGCCTTTTTAAAATTAAAAAATAATTAAATATTTGTTTATTGTCCACAAATGCGTAAATTTTATCACAAATTGTATAAAAAAGTTGGTTTATAACTAATTTTGGTGTTTTTTTGTTGCTCAAAACATAAAAATATGCAATCTTTACGGTCTCATGCGCTGGAAAACTTAACCAGCAATCCAGTAGAAGTTAAAGTATCAGGCTCTTCAAAAATTACAGCAATTTTTAACGAGAATGTATTTACACTTAAAGTAGCACGCCAGTTTTTAAGCGATGATGCTTACAAAAGTTTAGTAGCCTCAGTAAAAAGCGGTAAAAAAATTGAACGCTCAATGGGTGCACAGGTAGCCAATGGCTTAAAAGCCTGGGCCGAAAGTAAAGGTGTAACACATTATACACACTGGTTTCAGCCATTAACCGGTTTATCTGCTGAAAAGCATGATTCCTTTTTTACATTAAAAGGCGATGGTACACCAATTGAAGAATTTGAAGGCGGTGCTTTAATTCAGCAGGAGCCGGATGCATCTTCTTTTCCCAGTGGCGGATTAAGAGCAACTTTTGAAGCCCGTGGATATACCGCATGGGATCCATCTTCGCCAGCCTTTATAATGGAAATTGGCCAAGGGAAAACTTTATGTATCCCTACCATTTTTGTTTCCTATACCGGCGAATCATTAGATGCTAAAACACCTTTATTAAAAGCGTTAGTAGCACTTGATAAAGCTGCTGTTGAAGTTTGCCAGTATTTTGATAAAAATGTAACTAAAGTAACACCAACATTGGGTTGGGAGCAGGAATATTTTGTTGTTGATGCAGGATTGGCAAATGCCCGTCCGGATTTATTGTTAACGGGCCGTACCGTTTTTGGACATTCACCTGCCAAAGGCCAGCAATTAGAAGATCATTATTTTGGAACTATACCGGAAAGGGTGTACGCTTTTATGAGGGATTTTGAAGAAGAATCCTATAAACTTGGTATTCCTTTACGCACAAGGCATAATGAAGTGGCTCCTGCACAATTTGAGTGTGCGCCAATTTTTGAAGAAGTGAATATTGCGGTTGATCACAACACTTTGCTTATGGACATTATGACCAGGGTTGCAAAGCGCCACGATCTAAAAG
>NZ_JANPCM010000300.1:0-2426 GCF_031430955.1 Ferruginibacter sp. | reverse complement strand
CGGAACAGTTATAGAAGCCTCATTAGATAAAGGCCGTGGATATGTAGCAACAATTCTTGTACAAAATGGTACACTAAAACAAGGCGATATGATTGTGTCGGGCCAAAACTTTGGTAAAGTAAAAGCCATGTACAACGAACGTAACCAACGCAGCGAAACTGCACCACCATCAACACCCGTATTAATTTTAGGATTAAATGGTGCACCACAGGCTGGTGAAACTTTTAAAGTTTTTGCCAACGAAGCAGAAGCAAGAGAAACTGCCTACAAGCGTGGACAAATTTTACGTGAGCAGGGCATGAGGGCCAAAAAACATATTACACTTGATGAAATTGGACGCCGTTTGGCATTAGGCAACTTTAAAGAATTGAATGTAATTATTAAAGGTGATGTGGATGGATCGGTAGAGGCATTAAGTGATAGTTTACAAAAATTAAGTACCGAAGAAATTGTAATCCGTGTAATTCATAAAGCGGTAGGTGCCATCAGCGAAAGTGATGTAACCTTAGCCAATGCATCCGATGCAATTATCATAGGTTTTAATGTGCGTCCTTCAATACAGGCAGCAAGGCTTGCCGAAAACGAAGCCATTCAAATTAAACTGTACTCCATTATTTATAACGCCATTGAAGAAATTAAGAGCGCCATGGAAGGTATGCTTGAACCTGGTGTAGAAGAAAAAATACTGGGTAATGTGGAAATAAGAGAAACTTATAAATTTGATAAAGCTACCGTGGCCGGATGTTTTGTGCTGGATGGAAAAATTGCCCGTAACAACCGTATACGTTTGGTACGTGATGGTATTGTAATATTTACCGGCGAACTGCAAAGTTTAAAACGCTTTAGAGACGATGCAAAAGAAGTAACCAGCAGTATGGAGTGCGGATTAACTATAAAAAATTACAACGATATTAAAACAGGCGATATAGTAGAGGCATTTGAAGAAGTGGAAGTTAAGAGAACCCTGTAATACCAAACTGAATTTCATTTTAGGCCAATGAGAAGGGGCTGAAATTCAAGCATGCTTTTGTGCGCTGGCCTTTAGTAAATACCGGTTGAACTAACGCAAAAGTACAATCGGTATAATATTTTGTTAATTGGGTTTTAATAAAAGCAAAAAGTAAAACTTCGTTTTATTTTTACTTAAATATTTTTTTGAACCCGGCTTTATCAATACTATTTAGCTTCATTTGCAGAGTTTATCCTGAGAGAAACGAAGGACACTCTTGTACTGTATATCATTATTCAGCAGGTGCGGTTACTAAAAATAATTTTTAAATGAAAAAACATTTCCTATTTTTTATTGCAACATTCTTTTTTGCATTTGCAGTTACAGCACAACCCCCCGTACCATCGCAAACCAAAAGAGTGATAGCGGATAAAATTATTGCAGTAGTTGGCGATAAAATTGTTTTAAAAAGCGATATCGACAACAGCCTTTCCGATATGCAGCGCCAGGGAATTGAAATACCCGAAAATGCAAAGTGTTTAACACTGGAGCAGGCCATGGGTATTAAAGCATTAGTGCTGCAGGCCGAAAAAGATTCGCTGCCCGTTACCGATGAAGAAATAGAAGTGGATATTGATAACCGTATCCGTAATTATATAAGCCAGTTTGGTTCAAAAGACGAGTTGGAAAAAGTAGCCGGTAAATCGGTGTACCAGTTAAAAGAAGATTTTAAAGAAGGGATAAGAGATCAAAAATTATCGCAGGCCATGCGTAATAAAGTGGTGGGAGATATTCGTATTACACCTAAAGAAGTGCAGGAGTATTTTAATAAAATACCTACAGACAGTTTGTTTTTATACGAAAGCGAAGTAGAAATTGGCCAGATTGTTATTTTCCCTAAAGCCAGCCGTGACGCAGAAGAATATGCAGTACAGCAATTAAAAGAATTTAAAGAACAAATTGAAACAGGTAAAAAAGATTTTTGTACAGTTGCAAATAATAATACCGATGACCCGGGGAGTAAAGATAAATGCGGTCAGTACGAAGTTAACCGCAGCCAAAAATCTTATGATCAAACCTGGATGTCTAAAGCATTTTCTTTAAAAGAAGGACAAATATCCAGCCCGTTTAAAACACGTTTTGGTTATCATATTATACAACTGGTAAGCCGCTCCGGCGATGATGCCACAGTAAGGCATATACTTAAAATACCACAGGTTACAAAAATAGAAATTAAAGAAGCCATGGAAAGATTAGATTCTGTAAGGGCAAAATTAATTACAGGAAATATTCAGTTTGGTGAAGCAGTGGCAAAGTACAGTAACGACGATGAAAGTAAATTTACCGCAGGTATGCTGCAGGGCAGGGATGGAAGTTTTTTAACTATTGATCAGCTGGATAAAGATATGGTGGTGATGCTGAAAGATTTAAAAATCGGCCAATACTCTCAACCTGTAGAATATGCAGACCAAACTGG
>NZ_JANPCM010000299.1:0-2453 GCF_031430955.1 Ferruginibacter sp. | reverse complement strand
AAAATAGTTTTTGTAAAAAGCAACAATGGATACAAAGCACAAAGGGTAACAACAGGGGTAACTAATAAAAATCTGATCCAGGTAACAGGTGGAATTACCGCTGCTGATTCCGTGGCTGTAAATGCACAGTTTTTAAAGTTTACAATGCAAACAAAATATGGGCTTTGCTCAATATTTATTCATCTGATCAGGTGTTTATTAAAACAGGCACCAGGGTAAGCATTGTGCCGGAAGCCAGGCCGGAAAAAACTTTTCAGAGTTCAATTTTCTTTATCGAGCCGTTTTTTAGGCCCGGCAGTAAAACATTAACAGCCAGGGTAAATATTGATAACAGTGTTTTGCAATTACCTACCCCTGTTGTTACTTTTTGTGCTTTGTATCCATTACCGCTTTTTATAAAAACAATTTTTTCAAACCCCAGTGAAACGATGGCTTCCCTGGGCAACCAGGCTGCAAATACAGGGCTGCTGAAAATAGTTGCCTTTACCTGGCTGCCAATAGGCAATTGTAAAATACTGTTATCGATATTTACACGGGCTGTTAAGGTTTTATTACCGGGCCTGAAAAATGGCTCAATAAAATAAATTGAACTTTGAAATATTTTTTCTGGCCTTGCTTCCGGCACTATGATTACTTTGTTGCCGGTTTTAATAAACACCTGGTCTGATGAATAAATATTCAGCAAAGCCCATATTTTATTTGCATTGTAAACTTTAAAAACTGTTTGTCCTTTTTGCAGGTACATCCCTTCTTTAAGGCTCAGTCCTTCTGTGGTTAATGGTATGTCTCCATTCATTTGAGCAGGCGCATTTACATTTTTATCCATTTGCTTATTTAATGCATCGTGAATATGCCCGCTGTACCTGCTGTAAACCGAAACAGTAAGCAAAGGTTTTTGGGTTTTTACCAGTTGCTGCAATTGTTGGGCAGGAAAACCAAGTAATAATAATTTTTCTCTGGAAGCATTAATTAATGAATAATTAGCGGCATCATTTTTCAAAAGAAATAAATGATTTTGCTGAGCGGTCAGCAATTCCGGGCTGTAAATATCCATAATTTTCTGACCCTTTTTTATTAATTGATAGCGGTATTTTACATACAATTTTTCAATCCTTCCATTTATACGGGTTGATATAGCGCCCACTTCATTGGTGTTGTAGGCTGTATATCCAATGGCATTGATTTCTATGGGTTCTTCACGCTGTATTAAGGTAGTAGCAGGGATGGTGGAAATGGCATAACCATTAGCAGGTTGCATAAGCGTATGTAAAGAAACATCGTGTGTATTATTATTTTTATCCGTGCCGCCGCCAGCCACATTCATTTTCTCCTTTCCATCTTTACCATCCATCTTCATGTTTCCCATACCGGTTTGTTCTTTCTGTTGTGCAACTTTTTGTGGTGGCAATACTTTAAAATATATCCATGCGGCAGCAGCCAGTATCGCCAGCACAGATATTATAACAATTATTATTTTCTTTTTTTTCATAAACCGGCTAATAATTTTTTACTTAAACCCTTCTTCTAAATGACTGTTTTCATTATAAAATCTCAAGGCATTTATAGTTGGGGAATTTTAATCATTATTTTATTTGTAAAATCCTTTCCAGTTCAACCTGCATTGTCAGTAAATCCTGCAATTGTTTTAAGTATTCCAGCTGCGTCATATTTAATGTTTCCCATGCATCAAACAGCATAAATAATTCTTCTGTATTCTGCTCATAACCCAATTGCATCGTTTTATAATTATTCTTTAATGCAGGTATTATATTTTCGTTATACAGTTTCAACTGCTTTTTCTTCAGCTCTATTTCGTTACGCATACCATATGCCATGCCGCTGTATTCATTTACCATCATTTCCTTTTGCGATTGCAATGCATTGGCTTTCCATTTAAGACTTTCAATATTTGCCTTGTTCATTTTAGAAGACCATCTGGTAAGCGGTAATTTCATCATACCCATTAAAGAGAATTGCATGGGCAGGCCGCCAAAACCAAACATGTGCTCATAACGGATACCAAATTGCGGTTTCAAACTTTGCCTTTCCGTTTCCTGTTTTAAAAAAGTAATATTGATGTCTTTATCAATGGCTTTTAAATCGCTGCGGCTGTTATAAAAAAGTGTACTGTCAAATACTGCAGTTGAATAGTCTTTTAACTGGTAGATGGTATCAATATCAAAATCAATCATGGCGTTTCTGCCCATTAGTGAATTGATGCGGATACGTTTTTCTTTGATGTCATTTTCAAACATAAGTTGCATATTCATACTGTTGCCCAATGCTGCTTTTGCTTTGAAATAAGCACTGATTTTTTCCAGCCCATTTTTGTACCGTATCTCTGCATTCTTAATCATAAAGTCAAGCAGTTTTTCATTTTGCTCCACTATCACCAATTTTTTTTTAAGGATTATCCATTCATAATAAAATCTTTTGGCATCATTGATTAATTC
>NZ_JANPCM010000298.1:0-2838 GCF_031430955.1 Ferruginibacter sp. | reverse complement strand
ATTATTTCCAGCAGTGTTGAAGAACATGGCATTTAAACCCATAGCAGTATTAGCACTTCCGGTTGTATTGGTTACCAAAGCACTGGTACCATTCGCAGTATTTTGTACACCGGTTGAATTATTTTTTAGTGCATTAGAACCTGTTGCAGTATTATAATAACCAGTGGTATTTGCAAACAATGCTTTAGAACCAAATGCAGAGTTTAAAGTGCCCTCATATGAATTTACTGCACCAACACCATTATTAAATAATGCACTATCGCCTACGGCTACCAGGTTACTGCGATTACTGGTGTTAAATAAAGCACCGGTACCCACTCCGATATTGGAATACCCGGTTGTATTAAAATATAAAGACGTAAAGCCGATACCAACGTTGCTGCTGCCTGTAGTATTATACCGCATGGCATCACTTCCTATAGCATTGTTTTGACCGCCGGTTTTGTTAGAATACAGGGCTAACTGGCCCAATGCAGTATTTTGACTGCCGGTAGTATTAGAATATAAACTTACAGCTCCCGAGGCAGTATTAAAAGAACCCGAGCTGTTGAATTGTAAAGCACCCCATCCGAGGCCAGTATTATTTTCACCATTCTTATTACCTGAAAGAGATTTAAACCCTATTGCGGTATTCCAGGTTCCGGTTGTAGAAGAGTCTAAAGTTCTAAAACCAAATGCGGTGTTGTTAGTTAAAGTATCTACATATCCTGAACGTACATTATTTACTCTTATGATAAATGGTTTTGTATTGAGTGTTCCAATAAAATTTGTCGCCGAATCAATTCCAGCATTTCCGGTTAAGCTCCATCCGCTTGAGGCAACAATGGTTTGCCAGTTGGGTATTGCAGCTGTTCCCATATTTATCATCAATTGGTTTTTTGCAGTATCCAAAACAAGCAATCCTTTTGCAGGATTTACAATTGTATTTACCGCTGCCGAATTCATACGGGGAATAAGAAGGCCTTTTGTGCCGCTTTTAATATCCAGCATGGCACTGTTATCCGGTACACTTGCATCGTTATTAATAGCAACATTCTGAGCTTGCGTTTTGATTGTTGCAACTATTACCAGCAGCAGAATTATTTTTTTCATTTTTATTTAGTTATAATTTTTTTCAAAGATTTTAAAGAATTCCTTTTTATCTCAGCCGTGTATAAAAATATTATTGTGTTCTTTCTCCAATGTCCCAGGTGTTGCCTCCACCGGATGGAGTGCCAAATGCAACCGGTGCTGCACCACGTAAGTCGGGTAGTGAATAAGTTGTAACACCATTGCCACCATAAGTAGTTCCTAAAATTGAAAACAAGGCGGTATTATCAATAATGTTTAGTGTTTGCCCATTACAAAATGCCCAGCCAGGCGGAGCATAATTACCGGCAAATAATTTTACTTCACCAATCCATGCAAAATCTATATTGCTTCCAGTATTGGGTCCAACAAAAATTCCATTGGTACAGATGATATAATTTAACGCCAATGCCCCATGCCCCTTTCTGGCACTTACCAAACCAGTAGCATTTGATTTAATTAAAAAATCATTTGTATTGCCGTTTCCCGTTCCCGTTAGTGAAAGGTTTGTTGTGCTGGTAGTGCCGGCTACATCAAGTTTGGTTGCAGGCGAAGCGGTACCAATGCCAACAGCGGCACTGCCTCCATTTATATACAACACCTGATTGCCCTGTGCACCAAGCGATAAAACATTAAAACCCCCGGGTTGGCCAAACTGCATAATGTTGGCAGCGCCTGCACCACCGCCACTTAATGCTACTCCAAATTTTAAACGGTAACTGCCGTTGCCAATACGCATGTCTCCTTCACCGGCTGCTACGTTCCAGCCGTTGATGCCTGCAACATCTAAACGGGTAGCTGGCGTATTTGTACCAATGCCAATATTTTGTGCATATAAAAATTGTGCAGTTACAAAAAGGATAAAAACAAAAAATAGTTTTTTCATACAATGGGTGTTTATGTTTTTTGATGTGGTAAAAATGAAAAATTAACAACACAATTACCATCCTGTAAAAACAGGAGATTTTAAAAACCACAAAAAAATCATGGAAAAAGGGGAGTTATTTTAAAATGGCTTTTGGGTTTATTTGTATAATGGAAGTAATGTTCTATTTTACTGTATGAGAAAAATTGTACTGTTCATACTAAGTGTTATTCCGCTTGGGGCATTTACACAAACAAATGTTTTCGACAGTATACGCAACCGTATAAAAACAGAAAAGAATGATACAGAGTATGTACGGTTGCTGGTGCAGCTGGGTAATAAAATAAAATACAAAGACACTGTTGAAGCCTGGCAATGTCAAAAAAAAATTGACTCTTTCGCTACAATTAAAAAAAATGATTTTTTTAAAGCACAGGCATATTTTTTAGCAGCTACCATACAGCTTGCCAATCAGTCACTTCCTTCTATTGATAATTATGAAAAGGCGATAAAAATATTTTCAAAATACCCGGATAATTTACGATCGAGGGTATCGATGGGTACAAGCTATATTAATTTGGGATTGCTGCATGCTAACAATGCAGATTATGAAACAGCTACTTTTTATTATCTTAAGGCTGAAGAAATTTATCTTAAAGACAATCCGGACAATAGTGATTTAGGGGTTTTATACAGCAATCTTTCAATAGCTTATGCCACAATTAATAAATTTGATGAAGGCATTAAGTACAGCAAAAAAGGGTTAGACTTTGCAAGAAAAAATAATGATAAAGCAAATTTGCTGAATGCCTGGTATGCTTATGGCGGCAACCTGGTTAATGCAAAAAGAGATGCTGAAAGAGGATTATTAATACTGGACTCTGCAAAGCAAATTGCTCTGGAAA
>NZ_JANPCM010000297.1:0-6957 GCF_031430955.1 Ferruginibacter sp. | reverse complement strand
CCACAAACTACCAATGCATTACCACCTGCTGCTTTTAATTTTTCGGCAGCTAATTTAATGCCGTCGTTTATTTTTTTATCTGCAAAAGATGGTGCTGTACCATTCAACGCATTTAAAATTGCAACTGCTACAGCACCAGTTTCAGAAGGTTTATGCGTAATGCGGTCATCTGCATTACTGCCTGTCATACTCATCATACTTTCAAAATGAATATGGTGGCTTAGCTCTGGTTTTTCTCCAACTATTTTTCTGTTTACAGAGTATTGTTTGCTAAATTCTGTCGGGCTTAACCAGGTGCCTAAAAAGTCGGCACCAAGGCTAACAATTACTTTTGCATTTTCAAAATGATAAGAAGGAATTGCTTTTTTTCCATAGCAAGTTTCGTTGGCCTGCAGCATTCCACTGTAACTTACTGCATCGTATTGTACGTGGCGGCTGCCGGGATATTTTGCTAAAAATTCGTTTATAATATCTTGTGTAGAAGGAGAATTAATGGTAGCAGTTAATAAAACAACTGTTTTGCCGGTAATAGCGGCACCCACCATTTTATCAAAATTATCAAAAGTAGTTACTTCTTTAAAATCGCTGCCTGCTTTTTGCATCGGGTAACGCAGGCGGGTATTATCATATAAATCTAAAACCGATGCCTGTGCCTGTGCACTTGTTGCACCTTTGGTTACGCTTGATAATTCATTACCTTCTATCTTAATTGGTCTGCCATCTCTTTGCTTTACCACAACCGAAATTACATCGCCGCCATTTACATAAGTTGATGCATAATAATTTGCAACACCGGGAATAACATTATCGGGTCTTTGTAAATAAGGTACCGCTTTGCGTACAGGCATTTCGCAACTGGCAGCCAATGTTGCAGCAGCAGTGCTAAAACCTAAATATTTAAGAAAATCCCTGCGTGGGGTTTTTGCATCTAAAATGCCTTTATCATCCAAATCCTCCAATGGCAACAGCTCTTCTTTAAATTCTTTTTCTGCAGATTGCTGAAAGCTTTCTGTTTGATTGAGTTGTCCGAAACTTTGCCAATACTTTTTATTACTCATAGTATGCTAATGTGCTAATGATAATTAAATCCAAATTAATCTCCTCCATTCCCCTTCAGGGATAGGAGTTTAATAGTGACATTTTTGACACTCTGTTCCACCAATTTTTTCTACCGTTACACTATCCATTTTGTGCGGATTCAATATTTTTTTACCTTTTTTATCAAAAATAGAATCACTCATTTGATTTTGGAATTTTTGATAGATGCTGTAAAATTTATTACCGGTACTGTCTGCCTTATTATAAAAATCTACTTTACTTTCTCTGTGGCAGTTAACACACCAGCCCATGCTTAATTCTGCAAACTGGTACACTTCGGGCATTTCCTGAATATTACCATGGCAGGTTTGGCATTGCTGTTTACCTACTTTTATATGCTGGCTGTGGTTGAAATAAACATGATCGGGCAGGTTGTGAATTTTTACCCATTCAATTGGATGTGCGCCATCTGGCATACCATCGCCATTTTTATCGGGGTTATAAGTTTTAGTGGCGGAATTAAATCCTGCATAAGCGTATAACTTTTCAATTTCTTCGGTACCGTTTACTGCAGTGCCATCCTCTCTTTCTAATTTATCCGGTCCTTCGTATTTATTAATTCCTTTGTGGCAGTTCATACAAACATTTACCGAAGGAATATTGGCATGCTTGCAGTCATGTGCGCCACCGTGGCAATATAAACAACTGATTTGGTTGGTACCAGCATGTACCTGATGAGAATAATATATTGGTTGCTCAGGTTGATAATTTTTCATTCGGCCCAGGCCAATAGCGGCGTTGGTAAAGAAATATCCTGCCACACAAAACAGTACCAAAATGGCTACCATTAAATACGTTTTGTTTTTGTAAGCAGGTACAGGTTCGCTGCGTTGAATGCCTTCTTTTTCGTCGGATAATTTGCGAAGGTTGCTGTTTACCTGTAATAATATAAATGCAATAAGTGCTAAAACTAAAGTAAGGATGCCGAAAAGAAGGGAGTTGTCATCTCCACCGCCAGCGCCAGGTTTTGTTGTATCGCCACCCGGAGGAGGTGCTTTAAAATCATCTACATATTTCATTATGGCATCAATATCATCCTTTTTTAAATCTGCAAAATTCGACATCATACCACTGCCTTTCCATTTAGCATAAAGTTCCGTAGCATATTTATCTCCACTACCTATTACTGCTGCAGGTCCTGCTACCCATTTATAAATCCAGCCTGCCGGTTGTCTTTCTTTCCAACCTTGTAATGCCGGGCCTGTAAAATCTTTATCGGGCTTATGGCAACTGCTGCATTTCTCTTTAAAAAGAGCCGTGCCATCAGCAGCAAAAACATTATTGGTAATTGAAAGCAATGCAAAGAGAAATAGGAATGCAAATGCTCTGTTAAAGATTTTTCTATACCGACTCATACAGTTATTACGGGGCTAATGTGGAAAAATATCCTCTTTCGGGTGCAAATTTAAGTCAGGATGTTGACATAATATCAACATTGTTAAATTTTTTTTTCGCTTACTGGGCGTGTATTTCAGCGTTTTGTGTTAGTTTTTATAATGTTATTGTCACATATTTGTAAACAAGATTTGAATAGCAAATTTTCAGGCTGTTCTTTCATTTCACAAATTTTTACTTCACATTTGCCAAATGTTTGAAAAACTTAAACAGCATTGGAAGGTAAGCGGGCTTAGTCTTATATTAATAATAACAACATTTGCCCTGGGTGGAAGCCTGTGCGGTTATGCAGGCCGAAAATTAATGTACTTTACTACAATTGACAAAGGAGCTTTATGGGTTGTACTCTATATTTTACTGGTTACATTATTGTGGCCGCTCTCGGTTTTGTTGGTAAGCATTCCGCTGGGGCAATTTAATTTTTTTAAAAAATATATTGGTAAGATAGTGAAGCGGTTTTCCACTTCTGGTCAAAAGCAAAAAAAAGGTAAATCGGGAATTTCTAATGATAAAGTAATCAATATTGCCATTTTTGCAAGCGGCGCTGGCAGTAATGCAGCACAAATTATTCAACATTTCTCTTCCTCTGCTAAAATTAAAATTGCATTAATTATTTGCAATAAACCCGGCGCCGGTGTTTTAAATATTGCAGCAAATGCTGGCATACCATCTTTATTAATTGAAAAAGAACAATTTTTTAAAGGCGATAGTTACTTACCCGAATTGCAAAAACATGCCATTGATTTTATAGTGCTGGCAGGTTTTTTATGGAAAATTCCTGAAAGATTAATAAAGGCATATCCTAAAAAGATAATTAATATCCACCCGGCACTGTTGCCCCAATACGGCGGCAAAGGCATGTTTGGGCACCATGTGCATGAAGCCGTAATCAACAATAAAGAAACAGAAAGCGGCATCACTATTCATTATGTAGATGAATTGTATGATCATGGTGCTGTAATTTTTCAGGCAAAATGTATTGTTGATGAAAATGACTCGGCTGACAGCCTTGCAAAAAAAATTCATTTGCTGGAGCATAAGCATTATCCTAAAGTAATTGCGGAGCTGCTGCAAAAGTAAAATCGCCGTTAAAAAAAGGCTTATATAATGATGTATTAATTTGTTGGCGTAATATTACGCCGCTAAACTTTTTTGCTGTTGCGTTTATTTACAAAAATATTTTTACTGGCAGTTTGTTTTATTGTTACTGCTAACGGTTTAATGGCGCAGTTTGTTTTAAGCGGCACAGTTTACGATTCTTCTAAAATAAATTTTGTACCCCACGTTAAAGTAACTAACAACAAAGGAAATTTTACTGTTACCGATTCAATGGGCAGGTACAGCCTTACAGTTGCAGAGAAAGATTCCGTTACATTTACATTCCGTAATAAATCAACACAAAAATTTGCCGTACAAACGGTTGCCGATCCTTTGCATTTTGATATTTCGTTACGGGTAAATTATAAAGGCAAATACAGCACCATGAAGGAAGTGGTAGTGTTTACAAAATCTTACAAAGAAGATTCAATAGAAAACAGGGAGACATATGCCAGCATTTATAATTACGAAAAGCCAGGTATTAAAACTTCTGTTTCTCCAACGGGTGGCGTAGGCGCCGATGTAAATGAACTGATAAATATTTTCAGGTTTAAAAGAAATAAACGGCTTAAAACTTTTCAGATAAGATTAGAGCAGCAGGAACAGGAAAAATATATAACCTACCGTTTTAATAAAGTACTTGTAAAAAGGCTTACGCATTTAGAAGGCGAACAATTAGATATGTTTTTAATAAAGTACCGGCCCGATTATGAATTTGCCAGCCTTGCTGACGAGTTAACTTTTAACCAGTATATTTTAAATGCTTCCTATAAATTTAAAATTGAATTGTTGCAAAAGGGTGCCTCAAAATAAATAATATAAAAAAGAGCCGTAATTTTCATTTCTAAATTACTGTTATGAAAAAGTTCGTTTTATTTTTCTGCCTCATTATTTCTCTTCAAACATTTTCTCAAACCGACAGTCTTCCTGCTTTTGTAAAAGACAGCTTGGATAGCTATGTAAACAAAGCTCTTACCGATTGGCAAATACCCGGCGCAGCAGTTTGCATTGTAAAGAATGGTAAAGTTGTTTTAATGAAAGGCTACGGTGTAAAAGAAATAAACGGTACCGATAAGGTAGATGAAAATACTTTATTTATGATTGGCAGCAACACCAAAGCTTTTACTGCAACAGCTTTGGCTATGCTTGATGCGGATAAGAAAATTTCGCTTGATGATAAAGTAACTAAATGGATACCGCAATTTAAATTAGATAATAAAGCCGCAGGCGAGCAGGCCATTGTAAGAGATTTGCTTTGCCACCGCCTGGGTTTTCAAACCTTCCAGGGAGATTTTACTTACTGGACGAGTAACCTTACACGAAGTGAAGTGATAGAAAAAATGAGCCACATAAAAGCACAATATCCCTTCCGCACAAAATGGGGTTATACCAATGCAGCATTTTTAACTGCCGGAGAAATTATACCAAAAGCTACCGGCATGCAATGGGAAGATTTTCTCACCCAAAAAATATTTACCCCATTGGGTATGAGCAGTACATTAGCATTAAGTAAAGATTTCCCCAATGCACTAAATAAATGCAGTGCACATACCATGGCCGATGGTAAGCTTATAAAAATTCCTTTTTGCAGTATTGATAATTTAGCAGCAGCGGGCAGTATTGGCTCATCGGTAAATGATATGAGCCATTGGGTAATGGCGCAGTTAAATAAAGGCATGTATAACAATGCCCAAATAATTCCTGCAGCGGCTATAGCGCAAACCTGGTTACCACATTCAATACTCGGCAATGGTGGTAAACAATTTAACAGCGGCCACTTTAATCTGTATGGTCTGGGTTGGTTTTTAGAAGAATACTGTGGCAAAAAAATTGTTTCTCACACCGGGGGTGTAAATGGCTTTGTTACAAGCGTTACAATATTGCCCGAAGAAAAATTAGGCATTGTAGTACTAACCAACACTGATGCCAATAGCTTTTTCGAAGCGCTGCGCAATGAAATAGAAGATGCTTATCTCGGCTTGCCTTACCGCAACTATAGTAAAGTTTATCGCAGTTACCAATGGGCTGATGAAGAACAAAAAATGAAAGAGTGGAAAGAAATCCATGACAGTATTGCATTGAATCCAACAACAGAATTACCACTGACTGCCTATGCTGGCGAATACATGCACAATATATATGGCAAAATGAATATTAAATTAGAGAATGCAAAACTCATTATGCGGTTTGAACATCACAAAGGAAGATACGGAACTATGGAGCCACTGGGTGGCAATCGTTTCTTCTGTACGTATAATGATCCTTTATATGGAATGAAAAAACTGGAGTTTACGGTAGCCAATAAAAAAGTGAAATCGCTAACGGTAAAAGTTGCGGACTTTGTAGAGTTTACCCCGTATGAATTTATTAAAATCAAATAATAACCTGCCAACTAGTAAAAATTAATTTGATGAAAAAATTTTCTGCCTCTTTTTTAACGGCTCTTCTGTTTATTTCTATCGCTGGTTTTGCCCAACGGGCAAAAAAGTTACATTTCAAATCCATACTGATTGATACGCATAATGATATTCCTACTACGGCCATTGATGCTGGTGTAAGTTTTGACCAATCGTTGAAAACAAAAACACATTCTGACCTGCAGCGAATGAAAGAAGGTGGTGTAGATGCACAATTTTTTTCTATCTGGTGCGATGGTAATATGAAAAATCCATATGCATGGGCCAACAGAGAAATTGATACCGTGCTGGCATGGACAAACAGAAACCCAGCTTCCATGGTACAGGCATTTACTGCTGACGATATTATTAAAGCTGCTAAAGAAAAAAAACTTGCTGTATTGTTAGGTGTGGAAGGTGGCCACATGATAGAGAATGATTTGAACAAATTAGAAGCATTATATAAAAGAGGTGTTCGTTATATGACCATCACTTGGAATAATTCTACTCCCTGGGCCACTTCGGCGTTATACGAAGCCTCCCCAAACCCCTCCGAAGGAGGGGCCTTAGAACCTGAAAGAAAAAAAGGATTGACTGATTTTGGGAAGCAAATAATAATACGAATGAACGAGTTGGGAATGCTGGTTGATTTATCTCATGTTGGTGAACAAACATTTTGGGATGCGATAGCCACTACTACTAAACCAGTGTTGGTTTCGCATAGTTGTGTGTATGCCCTTTGTGGACACCGGAGAAATTTAAAAGACGATCAGATAAAAGCGGTTGCAAAAAACGGCGGTGTTATCCATCTTAATTTCTACAGTGGTTTTCTTGACCCTGCGTTTGAAGCAAGAAGTGATGCCTTTACTGCTAAACATAAAATAGAAATGGATTCAATGTTGAAAGTAAATCCGGAACCATACTTTATGCAGGTGTATTTGTTTAATAAATATCCGGATGAAGTAAAAAG
>NZ_JANPCM010000296.1:0-1713 GCF_031430955.1 Ferruginibacter sp. | reverse complement strand
GTAATTAAAATCTTTTTCGGGATTGGCTGCATTACCAAATGCAAATTTCCAGTTATTATCAAAATTGATATGCTGGCGTGATTGTGCATATGATGAGAGTGCTGGCAGTAAAAATGAGAGTACTAAAAAAAAAATACTGTTGATTTTTTGCATTTGCATATAAGTTGATTAGTTTATACTGAATATTGTAGTGTACCTGTAATCGAAGTTTATAAATATCGCATTAATTTTAAATTAATTTACATTAAATACTTACTGAAATGCAAATAATGCGGCAGTAGGTTTGCCTGAGTTATCAAAAGCACCCAAGGTGTATCCCTGCCAATTATTATAAGCTTGCGGTTCCCAATACAAAACACCCAATCCCCTGTTACCAGAAACGGATACAGTTTTTGATATTATATCTGCTAAAAAAGATTTGCAATCTGCTGCATTATCCCATGGCATACCCACTTCAACCACCATTACTTCCTTTCCATAGCGGGAAGCCATATCGTTCATATTAATAAGGCATTGTGTATTAATTGAAGACCAATTTGCAGCAGTGGGATAAAGTGACATGCCGATAACGTCATACTTTGCGCCATTTAATTGCAAGCCATCAAACATCCAGCGAAATAAGCTGTTGTCGTAACCGTTAGACACATGTACAATTACTTTTGCAGAAGGAAAAACTGCTTTTACTGCATCATAGCCGGCATTAATCATTTGTGCAAAAGCGGCCATGTTGGTAGATGCTTTTCCCTCGGGCCAAAGCATTCCATTGTTAGTTTCGTTACCTACCTGCACCCATTCTGGTGTTATCCCGCTGTTTTTTAATTGTGTCAATACATCGGTTGTATGAGCAGCAATTGAATTTTTTAATCCATTAACATCCTGCCCTGCCCAAGCAGCAGGTTTAGTTTGTTTACCCGGGTCGGCCCAACTATCGCTGTAATGAAAATCAATCATAATACGCATACCCAAAATTTTTGCACGGATTGCTTTTGCTACTACATCCGCAGCATTATTATAAGCAGGAGAAGGATTAACCCAAACACGAAGACGAACAGTATTCATGCCAAGAGATTTCATTAATGCGATACATTCCATTTCTGCACCTGCAGCATTGTAAAATTTTCGGCCCGAAGCTTCCATTTGTGTAAGCCAGCTTATATCTGCCCCTTTTGCAAAAGAAGAAGGTGTTGGCACTGGTGTTGGTATTATACCACCTCCTCCCCTTTCGGGCCTGCATGCTGCCAAAGCAAAAAATAAAATCAAAACAGTAATATTTTTTCTTATCATCTTTTAAAAGTATTTCATTTTTTTTATTATAGTACACCTTTACCAAATAGCTGCTGCTGTGAGCCTGGTAAAATTAAAAGACAGTTTACAGGTTCCATTTTCTGTTGGCGGTAGTGCTAAAACAAAACCCCCTCAACCTATGGGAATTTGAGGGGATTTTTTTACTTGCATTAAATTAAAATGCGGATAACTGGTGGAGCAGAGGGGAGCCCAATCGAACCCCTACTACGCCTGTTATCATTTATAAAGAACTGTAAATCTGCGTAATAAAAACAGAATTGTTTAATAAGCAAATTTTCCATTAATTATAATTATACTGCAATCTAAATTAAAAGTAAGTTGCCGAAACAATACAAGCTAATAATTAAATATTTTGACATTTCTTATTAAACACACAAACCTGTTTTCAAATCAGGTTTTTCAAAAGTA
>NZ_JANPCM010000295.1:0-1569 GCF_031430955.1 Ferruginibacter sp. | reverse complement strand
CATTAAAAATGTGGGGCTGGCGCCTGTTTTAAAAGCATACGCCACCATGGATAAACTAATAATATATCCTATGGAACCTATTAGCATTAAAGTTTTTCTCCCCAATCTGTCAATTAAATATAATCCAACAAAAGTAAAAATTAAATTAGTGCCACCAATGGCAATTGAATTAAGTAAAGATTCTTTTGCTCCCAATCCAATCTTGGTTAAAATTTCGGGGGCGTAATATAAAATGAAATTGATGCCGTAGAGCTGGTTAAAAAATGCAATTAAAAATGCCAGCCAGATTATTTTATTATGCTTAGCGCTAAAAAATTGCGATGTATTTCCTTTAGATACTTCATGTTTGTTGCTTTCAATAATAGCAGCAATTTCTGCATCAGCGTTTTCTACACCAATATCGTTCATTATTTTTTTTGCAGCAGCTAAATCATTCTTTTTACTAATTAACCATCGTGGGCTTTCGGGTACACCCAAAACCATAAGTGTATAAATTATAGAAGGTATTGCCAATACACCCAGCATCCAGCGCCAGTCATTATCGCCACCAACACCTTCTAAAAAATAGTTGGAGAGATAAGCAATTAAAATTCCAAAAACAATATTGAATTGATACATGGCTGTTAATCTTCCTCTTGTTGCAGCGGTTGAAATTTCTGAAATATAAGCGGGTGCCACCACTGATGAAACCCCAATGCCAACACCACCCATAAATCTAAAAAAAGAAAAAGTGTAAGGGTCTGGCGCAAATGCAGAACCAAAAGCAGATAGAGTGAATAAAATACCAATCCAAAGTAATACTTTTTTTCTACCATATTTTTCTGCAGGAAAGCCTGCAAATAATGAACCGGCAACCGTTCCCCATAGAGCCATACTCATAATAAAAATACCATGAAATAATGTAGAAGTATGCCACAAATCTTTTATGGGCTGATTAGCACCGGAAATAACCACGGTATCAAACCCAAAAATAAAACCGGCCAATGCGGCCACAATAGAATAACGAAAAAGTTTGTTCTGGTTCATAAGCAAGTTTTTGTAGCAGTTAAGATATGAAAAGCAACAGGGACTTGGGCAGTTAATTTATTTTAACATAATTGCAAACGATTGTTGTTTAAAAAATTCCATTAAATTTTTTGCAACTTGCGCAGAGCAATAAAAGATGTTTAACTTGTTTGCTGTAATTTCACTATAACAAAAATACATTTATGAAACGATTGCTTGCCTGTATTTGCCTTGTTATTTTTTATGCAGTTTCTTTTGCACAGGATGCCTGGAAAATAACTACATCTAACATAGACTCAAAAAATTATTATGGTGTAACCGTTGCCAACGGTATGATTGGGATTGTAAGCAGCCCAGAGGCTTTTAAAGTAAAAGATGTGGTACTAGCAGGGGCATACGATTTGTACGGAAGAGGAAGGGTGAGTAATTTTTTAAAAAGTTTCAACCTTTTAAATATGTATATGGAGGTTGATGGCAGAAGGTTAAGCAATGCGGATGTAAGCAATATGCAGCAGGGTTTAAATATGCAAACTGCAAATTTTACTACTTCGTTTAATTATAAAG
>NZ_JANPCM010000294.1:0-3963 GCF_031430955.1 Ferruginibacter sp. | reverse complement strand
CGAATAAATTCCTGAAGAAGTATTACCGCTGCCTATGGTATTGTGATGTAACGACTGCAAACCAAAAGCAGTATTATCATTTCCGATGCTATTGAAAAAGGTTGATTGGTATCCAACAGCAGTATTATTGTTGCCTGTGGTATTAGACCAAATTGATTGATCGCCTTGTGCAGTATTGCCTGCTCCGGTGGTGTTAGCATACAGTGACTGGTATCCATTTGCTGTGTTAAAAAATCCATTGGTATTATTGTACAATGCTTTTGATCCCAAAGCTGTGTTTGCAGTGGCATGAAAAGGTTGCGTTGTATTGAGTCCATTATTATACAGTGCAGAATCTCCAACGGCTACTATATTACTTTGTGTGGTATTGTTTGCTAATGTTTGTATGCCAATGGCAACATTGCTACGCCCTGAAGTATTACCAAATAGTGAAAAATTTCCTATTGCCACATTATTATCACCCGTATTATTATAAACTAATGACTGGTAACCATTGGCAACATTGTTACTTCCTTTGGTATTATAATAAAGCGATTGATAGCCTGCTGCTGTATTAGATGTCCCACTGGTGTCATTATATAAGGATTGACTACCAATTGCTGTATTTGAATTACCCGTTGTATTTTGATTCAAGGTTTGTAAACCAATAGCAGTATTATCATTACCTGAAATGTTAGAAAAAAGGGATAAGACACCAATTGCAGAATTATTATTGCCTGTTGTGGTTCTGTAGAGAGACTTTGCACCAATAGCAGTATTGTTAATC
The DNA here is from genome assembly GCF_031430955.1 of Ferruginibacter sp. Lineage (GTDB taxonomy): Bacteria > Bacteroidota > Bacteroidia > Chitinophagales > Chitinophagaceae > Ferruginibacter. Next base: position 3,197 of record NZ_JANPCM010000294.1, on the reverse strand, counting down.
GCATTTGTATTAGAGAATAATGCTTGCTTACCTATGGCTGTATTGGCAGCACCCGTTGTATTTGCATACAAAGCTTTTGAACCTATAGCTGTATTCTCGGTTGCCTGAGTACCCGAAGCACCCAGTCCATTAAAATACAAAGCCGAATCACCAACGGCTACAATATTACTTTGTGTGGTATTGTTGGCCAATGCTTGAATGCCAATGGCAACATTACTGTGGCCAGTGTTATTAGAAAAAAGGGAGTAGGTTCCTACAGCCACATTATCATCTCCGGTTGTATTGAAGCGTAATGATTGGAAACCTGTGGCTGTGTTATTACCACCTGTTGTATTAAAAGACAGTGAGGAGGCCCCATTAGCTGTATTATTATTACCAGAAATATTATTAAAAAGTGCATTAATACCAATGCCGGTATTAAAATTACCTGATGAATCTTTGTATAATGCATAAGAACCAATAGCTGTATTGGAAGAAGCAATTTTATTACTATAAAAAGAAAATGCACCATTGGCAGTATTGTAATTACCTGAAATATTATTAACAGAAGAAAAAGAGCCGGTGGCAGTATTATAGGTACCCGAAGTATTTTTACCTAATGCATAAAAACCATTGGCCGTATTATCATTTCCCGAAGTATCGGAATTCAGCGAGTAATAACCTGCTGCAGTATTGCGATAACCTGTTGTATTGCTTGCCAAAGCATAACCACCCACGGCAGTATTTTGTGTACCTGTAGTATTGTCGGTCATTGCCTGTATTCCTACTGCTGTATTGGAAAAACCTGTGGTATTTGCATACAAGGCCTTTGAGCCAAGTGCTGTATTTTCTACAGCATGAAACGGTTGCGTTGCACCCACACCATTATTATACAATGCTGAATCGCCTACTGCCACCAGATTAGACCTGTTTGTGTTTTGATACAAGGCAGAACCACCAATTGCAACATTGCTGTAACCGGTACCACTATTCAAACCACTTCTGTAACCCCAATAGGTATTTCCATCTAACCCTAAATAACCAGCATTGGTATTTCTTATTTTAAAAAGCAAAGATTGGTTATCAATATTACCTATAAAATTATTTGCAGGGTTTGTATTATTATTGCCACCCAGTAACCATGCGGCTTTAAGGCTGTTATCGCTAGTAACAAAAGGTATCCATGCAGTACCGTTCCAAAAATAAAAACCCGGTGTTACATTTAAAGGTGCTGTGCCTGCGGTAGCAGTATTGTAAATTAATAAGGAGGCCGATGGGGTTGGTATGGTAACCACATCATTAATATCTGTAAGTGCAACCCTGGGTATCAAAACACCTTTGTTGGCAGCAGTAATATCCAGCATAGCACTGGTGTTAGGAGTGAGGGTGCCAATGCCTACATTTTGTGCAATAATATTGTTTGCAAAAATAATTGCGAGTGACAAGAATAATATTTTTTTCATTATCAGTTTTTTGAATGATTTATTTTTTACCCTCCAGCGCTTCTAATCTTTTTTCAAAATCTTCCAGCTTTTTATTTTGAGCATCTATAATTTGTTGCTGTGTTTGTATTTGCTGCTGCTGCTCCTGTATGGCTTTGATGGCGATTACACTAAATCCTGCATAGTTTATACCATGATAAATTGTTGAATCTTCTGCACTTCGTGTAGTACTGATTACCAATTCTGGAAATAAGTCTAATACTTCCTGTGAAATAAAACCTGTCGATTTTCTAGTTGTTTCGTTTGTGTTAATAAACTGATATTTTTTAGCTTTTAATAGCAATACTTTATCAAGAACAGGACTTAAGTCTTCAATATTTTTTTTCATCCGTCTATCACTCCACGAATTAAATGAGCCGTCAATCGAACTAATAACTGAAGCTTTATTATCATCATTATTATGTGTAATAAACAGGTTTTCGTTCCAATTTCCTATACCCCAAATGCTTCCTGTTGTTAAAATTCTAATTGCCTGGCTTAAATTATTAGGCTGATCAATATCTAGTGGGAAAAAAGGAGTATTGGTTCGAATTCCAACATAACCTCCAGTAGTTACAAAGCCACCCGAAGGATTTAATTGTAAAGTTCCATAAGAGGAACCCGATGCCTTGGTTGATTGTATATAACTATACCCACCACTTTGTGTACTGATCCCCATTTCTAAATTGGTATAACCACCGGCATTTCTGTTGGTGCCAACTAAAATGCTGCCTGCACCATTGGGATTTACATGCAAATCAGTTTGAGGTGCAGAAGTATTAAATCCAATATTTCCATTTCCTAAAATAGAAAGTACATCACTGGTAATTGCAGCTTGCCTGGACAAATATGCATTGCCACCAATAGAATACCATTGGTAGCCTTTGGTATTATCCGACCTGTCGTTGAATGTAAAACCAGCTGCACTACCTTCTGAAAACACATTACCAGCTACATGAAGTTTTGCTGTTGGAGTAGCTATGCCAATGCCCGTATTACCATTTTGAAGTAAAGTAATTTGAGCTGATCCATTATTTGTAAAAAACTGCAAAGGGTGATTGGTTTTTGTACCAAACTGGCCATACAAATTTGAAATATAAGTACCCATGGTTACAGGGCCGTAGGTATGTGTGATGCCATACCCGGGCAGGGCATTAACTATTGAAAATTTATCAGTTGGTGTGCTGGTACCTATGCCTACGTTTTGTGCAATAATATTGTTTGCAAAAATGATTAGGAATACAAGGGGAAATAATTTTTTCATTAATTTTTATTTAGTATGCTTAAAATTTAAAGAGGAGGAAACTTAACAGGCCCGCTTTATTAAATAATGCGGTATCATCTGTGTTAATAGTTTTGATGCCTTGAATAATTTTATCAAAAGCAGCAGCTTTTACTTTCAATGAATTTTTTGATACCGGTAAAAACAGTATCGCTATAAAAATAATTCCAATAAATAACAGGTCTGCGTATGTTTCTCTTTTCATTTTTTAGTTATAATTTTTTTTGGTAAATTATTTTAATATCATTTTTAATTCACTGTAAATCTTAACTGAAAAATATTTTTTATAAAACAGTTGTTTAAAATTTACAAAAGCCCACTGCTCTTCATCGCAGCAGTGGTGGCTTTTCATCCTCATTTCACATTACCCGGCATTTATTTTACGAGCCTTTTATTAAACTCCCTTCTTTAAAAAAATGTATGTCCACTTCTTTGTATTTACTTACAGTAAAGCA
>NZ_JANPCM010000293.1:0-23914 GCF_031430955.1 Ferruginibacter sp. | reverse complement strand
ATTAAATTCTAAAAAAGATCCCGATGGCAATTCAAAAATATCATCAAAAATAGTATCGGGTGCTTTAAATGCCCTGTTAAGATAAAACTGCCAAAGGCATTTATGATTTAATTTTTTGTTTGAAAAAATTGCTAATGGTGTAATTGTAGATGCAAAAGCAAAAACTTCCGGAGTATTTATAAAATATAATGGCTTAATACCAATTCTGTCTCTGCATAAAGTTAAAAGCTTGTTTTGTTTATTAAAATATCCAAAGCCAAACATCGAGTTTGTTTTTTTAAGAAATTCTATATACTCAACATTCAGGCCTTTTAGTAATACTTCTGTGTCGGATTTTTTTATATAAGTTTCTGAACTGAATTTAAGATCCCTGTAATTATATACTTCTCCGTTATAAGTAATAGCCCCTCTGTCATCCTGCATGGGCTGCTGTGCATTACCAATATCAATTATAGAAAGCATGTTATGAAAAAAATACAGGTTGGGTAAAACTTCCAGCTTACCAAATTCATCAGGCCCACGTTGATGCTGCTTTACTTTAACAAGTTCTTGAAACTTATTTAATAGCCCGTCATCTGTATTTTTTTTAAAAAAAATTCCCGCTATACCACACATTTAAAACTATTTTATTTTTAAATTATTTTCAATTCGTCAAATGCTTATTCAAAATAATAAGTCAGTTAAATTCAAGTAGTGTATATCACATTATCAATTAAATTTTTATAAAATTCATGATAGTCTGCTTTCGATTCGTTATTGCGTTCGCTGCCTGCCTTTGTTTTATCTTTTATTATTAATTTAAGTTTGGTAACCATATCATCTGCATTACGTGTACTAAAAAGAGTTGTACCGGCCGGTCTTTCAACAATATCCGATGCAACAACGGGCTTACCTAAAAACAAAGCTTCCCTTACTGTTAATGCATCGCCATCGGTATTGGTTGGCCTTAAAACTATATCTGTTCTTTCTATAAGCTTTACAAAAGATAATTTTTCATTAATTAATAAAAAATCATCTGTTAATCCAAGCTCATTTATCTTTAACTGATAATTTAGGTACAGCTCTTTTAATTTATCAGTACTGGCTACGTTAAAAATAAAACTTACCGGATAACCCTCTTTTTTTAACTTATTTACCGCATCAATACAAATATCCAAGCCGTACAAATCTTCATTTTTAAAAATTTCCAATTGCCACGCATTAGCACACAAAATCACTTTGCCTTTGTTTTTACTTCTATTTATCCATTCAATAACAGCTGCAGGCAGCTCTGGTTCTGTTTCCATTACCGGTGGAAGAAATGCATTTTGCACCATGCATTTTTGTTTGGGTAAATTAATTTTATCAAACAGATTTGCATTTACCAGTATAATTTTGTCGGCCATTTTATAAATGGTTTCTTCTAAATATCTTACTGCTTTTTTTTTGTCAAATGGATATGCATGCAGGGTTAAAATTACTTTTTTAAAAAACAGCTTGCCTGCTATTACATGAGCCATCCTTAAAATATGGTTACCACTATGAATATATATTACCTCTGCATTAATTATTTTTTTCAGGTACTTAAACAGGTTTAAGCTTCTTATATTAAAATAGCCCGCCTTTGCAGGGTTAGCTTCATCTATAAAATCAATGTCATAATCATTTTCAAGAAGTATAGAAAGCCGTTTTATGTGTATACTTATACCTCCGGCTGGCGGTGGTAGAGGTCCAATTAAAACTACTTTTTTCTTTTTCATTCTATGTATTAAAAGCTTATATGGCAATCAGCTTTTAATCTTAAATATCCAGTACTAAAATTTAAATATTACTTATCTTATTTTTTAACCGGGTTGTTTCTTTCTACAAATTCAATAATTTCTTTTGCCTTTTCAATATTTCCAAAACATTTAATTGCAGTCTCCCTGCTTTTTTTTCCAACTTCAAGTGCTTTATCATAGTTGCTGAAAATACTGTCCACTTTTTCTTCAATTGCTTTAGGGCTGTTGGGTTCAACAATAAAAAGGGTTTCGTTATCAGTAAAATAAGTTTCTATATCACTTACCCTGGTTGCAATAATTGGTTTACCCGTCATACAATACTCTCCTAGTTTCCATGGAAATCCATGATTGGCGTAAGGACTATTTGATCTGCACACAAACAGAAGATCCGCCATAGTATTATAGCATAACAGTTCATCAGAATTTACAAAGCCCACCAACCTTATTTTATCATCAAGTTCATGATTCTTTATAGCGCTGGTTATCCTATCCATTAAAACTTCATCATAGCTTTTACCCGTCATTACAAAAACAGTATCAGGATATTTTTTTACTACTTCTGCAAATGCATCAATCAAATAAAAAATGCCATCTTTTTCCCCAAAAGAACCGCTGTACACCAGTAATCGTTTGCCCTCGAGGCTTTTTTTAATTTTTTCTTTTACTGTTTCAAAAGATTGCCTGCTTACACTTTTATAACTTTCTTCTGAAACAAGAATTGGGCTGATTAAAATTTTACTTTCGGGTAAATACCTCAGGTAATGTTTTTTTAAACTTTCAGAAATAACTATTACCCCTGAAGAAATTTTTGGTAAAATTTTCTCTGAAAGCTGCTGGCTTTTATAATTAAAATATCCTGGTATACCCCTGTAATCTTCATTTAATGACGCTTTTTCTACAAGCCAGAAATAAATCGGTATTCTAAATAAAGTACATGAAATAATTATTGGAAGATCCCTTATAATATCAACAATTCCACCAAGGATAACAGCATCTAGTTTTTTCTGTTTTTTTCTTTTATAAATTAATGCCGCAGTTTTTATTACTGCAATAAAATTATCAAGAAAACGAAAACCTTTTTTTATCTCTTTACTATCTCTTACAAAAAAATATGGAATACTTTCGAAATGTCCATACTTTTTTTTTGCTGCAGACAAGGCTTCTCTTTTACGGCCATAAGGAATAACAAGAAAACCAATTCCAGCGCTTTTTCTTAATCCCTGCATCAGCAAACTTACATGTGCGCTATGGGCTCCGCCAAAGGGAAAATCAACTGAATCTACCACCAACAAATTCATTTTTTCAGTTGGTTTTTATTTAGAATTTTTTGAAACCTGCTCTGCTATCCAGTTATAGGTTTTAGTTATACCCACTTTTAATGGTACGGATGGCGCCCAGTTTAATTTTTCTTTAATTAATTTATTGTCAGAATTCCTTCCTCTTACACCTAATGGCCCGGGGATGTTGCTGATATTGATCTTTTTTGCAGAGATATCTGCTACCATTGCAGCAAGATTGTTAATAGAGATCATTTCATCTGAACCAATATTTACCGGTCCGCTAAAATCTGAGTGCGTTAATTTTAAAATACCTTCTACACATTCATCAATATATAAGAACGAACGGGTTTGTTTTCCATCACCCCACACTTCTATGGTTCCTCCGTCTTTTGCTTCTGCAACTTTTCTGCAAAGTGCTGCCGGTGATTTTTCTTTTCCTCCCCTCCATGTTCCTTCTGGCCCAAAAATATTATGGAATCTTCCCACACGGGCTTCTATACCATGGTTACGCTGATAGGCGAGGAATAAACGTTCGCTAAATAATTTTTCCCATCCATACTCACTGTCAGGATTAGCAGGATAAGCAGATTCTTCACTGCACTTTGGATTATCGGGATCCATTTGGTTATGCTCAGGATACATACATGCGGATGATGAATAAAAAACCCTTTTAACGCCGGCTTTATGCATAGCATCCAAGATGTTTAAATTAATTGTGGCTGAGTTATGCATAACATTTGCATCGTTTTCGCCGGTAAAAATATAGCCTGCACCACCCATATCTGCTGCTAACTGGTATACTTCGTCTAATCCACCCTGCACTACTAATTTGCATAATCCGGGATCGGTCAAATCTCCGATAATGAATTCGTCTGCTGCTGTTGGTGAAAATTCAGGGTGTTTTAAATCCACACCACGTACCCAAAAGCCATCCTCTTTTAATTTTCTTACTAAATGGCTGCCAATAAAACCACCAGCGCCGCACACTAATGCTGTTTTCTTTTTCATAATTTAATTTTTAAGTATAGATTGTTCAATTTTAATAATACTGCAGGGTTTTTATTTGCAATAAGTAAAACCCTTGTAATGTTTTTTGCAACTTAATAAATAAGCTTAATTAACCATTGAAGAGATCGTCTCTCTAAAACGGTTTCTAACATTTACTGAGTTAAATTTATTTTCTGCAATAGATATTGCATTTAGTGCAATTTGCTCCCGTTCATTTTGATTTATACATAAATGTTTAACTGCTCCGGCAAGTGCAGCAGCATTATTTTCGGTAACAAGTTTTGCCCATTTATTTTTTTCTGCATCTTTAACAATAGCCGTTACCTCAGGTGCGTACACAATTATCGGCGTTCCGCTCATCATATATTCAGGTGCCTTCGTTGGCATTGAATATTTGATGAATTTTACAGAGTCATCTGAAAAGTCATAAGGTAATATCAACAAATCTGCTTCCGCAAAAACTTTTGGCAGCTCCTTGTACGCCACTAAAGATTTGTGCTTTACACATTTATATTTTTCAACCCACTCTGGTTTCAATTCGGTTTGTAAAATAAACTGTACCGGTTTATCCAGTTCTGTGTTGGCCATATCTACAGCCAAAGCAATTGTTTCTAACGATGACTGAATACCAGGGCCAATTCTGCCAGCGTATAAAAGAACTGGTGCTTCGTTTAATTTATAAGTCTTTCTTTGGCAGCTTTTCCAAAACTCTATCTCAATCGGATTGTGAAAAGTGATAAAATCTTTTCCATACCTGTTTTTATATTCCTGCGCCATGTAATCGCTTATGCTTAATAAGACCGAAGCATTGTTAAGCAAAATTCTGAATTCACTATCAATTTTTTTGCCCCAGTAATTTTTAAAGGGGCCCTTTTCACTTATGGTAGCTGGCCAGTCATCCATCATATGAAAGACCATGGGTTTTTTTGCATATTCAGTTAATAAGGAACAAAACAAAACTGTTTCTCTTGATGATGCCTGTGCATAAATTACATCTGGTTTGTAATCATCTATCCATTTACAAAGTGTATCGGACATTGTAATTTTAGAAATACAATGAAAAAGCCCAACGAATTCTAAAAAAGGATAAAAATATTTATTTATTATTCTTGTTCTGAGTGCTACTTTGGTGGCAGCAGCCGGCTGGGTTTCGTTTATATTTTTTTGATCAATTTTTAAACCTCCAGATATAACATTACGTTGCAGCAGATTAAAGGGGAAAACCCATTTATATTCTTTGTTTCCAATTAAATAATACGTGTTGCAAAGCTCAGTGTTTAAATTATTAAACATGTGAATGGTACATACAACAGCTATTTTATTTTTATCCCAACCACTAAACAAATTTGCCTGCGTAATGCCACCACCACTATTATTTGTAAAGGGCTGGCCAATAATTAAAACCTTAGGTAACGACATTGTTTTATTTTCAAATTACTTAATTTTTGAGCTGCAAAAATTAGTGTTAGTTAGAACGTTGTAAATAAGATTTTATTGTGATATCAGACATATTTCTAATCTTCTTTGAATAGCAAATGCCTACAGCTATCCAAACTATTAAATAGTGCATACTAAAAGTATTACCGATAATTGGTTTTAAATATATTATCCATAAAAAAATCCACACGGCTGCGCTTTTAGATAAAACATTTTTTGAATTAAAAAGCCCTTTATAAACTGCAGGAAGCAATATTAGAAGTAATAGTGTAAGACTCACAAGCCCTCCTTTTAAAATTATTTGTAAATATCCTGTTTCAATATTTTCCCTGTACCCTGTTGCATCATTAACATTATCTATAATGGGGCAAAAATATTTACCGTTTATTCCTTTTCCAATGATCCAGTCATTAGTGGTCATATCGGCATACATATATTCTTCTACACCTGTTCTTGTATCTTCATCCCCTCTGTCTATAACAAAATTAAACATTGCAGGCGTTTTTCTGCCGGCAAAAAAAACAGCAACCGCCCCAATAAAAATAACCGACATTAAAATAATAAGCATTTTTCTTTTTGTGGTGGATATATAAATCATTCCAACACATGCAAGAGTACTAACGCACATTGCTATTGACCCACGCCTTGCCCTGTATATTAAAAAGAAAAGTGCAATTAGCATTACAGCCAATGCAAGGATATTTATTTTCCCCAAACCTAATAAACTTTTTTTATCGCTATGGTAGAGATAAGTAAGTAATAAAAAGCTAACGGGGTACGCCAGCAGGCCAAAAAAAGTTTCTATGTATCCTAAACTTATCAAACTTAGCCGGTCAGGATCGTGTAAAACTTTATAAAATAAAATTACGCAAAGGATAAAAAAAATGCCCAGGATTATAAGTATATTGAATATTTTTTTATAGAACCCTACTTTTCGTGGTATTAAAAGAACCAACGGTGCAAAGTAGGGCATTGCTCCATAGGACACATCAAAAACCATCAGCTTTATTGATTTAAAATCATATTCGGCACCTCTGAAAATTATACTTACAGAGTATAAAAAATAAATCCAGAAAACCAATTGTAAATAAGGATCATCAATTTTAGATTTAATAAGGCCAGATGCGCCAAAAATCATTACAATAAATCCTATTGCCTGCAAACCCTGGCAAGCTGCAGGGCTAATAAATGACTCTGTTGCAGACAGCACAAAAAATAATGTGTATACAGTAAAACCATACCAAAAAAAATTAAGGCTTTGCTCTTCTTTTTTAGTAATATTAAAAGAATTATCTATTAAAAATGGAATTTTTTGAATCACGAAAAATAAAAAAAATTGAAGTGAGTTTTTAGTGTTGTGTAACTTTACTTGAGCAGCTTAAGAAGGCTTCAGTTCTTTTTAAAACTTTTTTGCTGTTTATCAGTAATATATTGTGCAAGGAATTTACTTAATTCATGCCCGGCTATTACATGCCCTCTATTTTTCCAATGCCCTCCATTTTTTAAATAGTCCTGTTCAGAATAAAGATCAACAGTTTCAACATATTTTATTGACGACTCTTTTAAAATTTTAACTGCATTAAGATAATGGAATTCTTTTTCCTTTATATCATCCCATGCAGGAATAACCATAACAATTAATTCGGCATTATTTTCTTTTACATAATTATTAAGTTGATTTAAATATTCCTTAGTTACATTATACTCCTGCTCATTTACTTCCTTTTTTCTGCCACTTAACCGGTTCGCTATTCTTTCTGTAAGATTAGAAACAAAGGGAATTAACCTGCTTTTAACAAATATTTTCTGCAATGGATTAAGTTCTTCTGTTGGGTAAGAACCGGTAGCTTTTTTTATTGCCTCTCTTTTTGAAATCTTAAATGGTTTAAAATTTTTATCGTAATCGTAAAAATTAAAACAGAAAGCCTGATCGTAAAAAACCAAGTCGTCAAAAGGAAGCAGGTTATCGGCAAAATCGTTACCTACATAAAAACCCAGGATTACATAATTGGATTTTTGCAGTGGAAGATATTTCTTAGTTGCAAAAAGTGCATGGTTTGTACCAGTTGCAGGAATACCAGTATTCCAAACAACTGCAGGATAGTTTTTTTTGATATCTCTTTCAAAAACATCAACGTAAGAACTGTCAACATCTGCAGAAGCGCCCCACGTAAAACTATCCCCGGCAAACAGAATTTTTAGCGAATCGTTATCCGGTGAGATATTATTAAATTCATCTTTATCATGGTATCCATCTTTATTTACCATCTTCAGCCGGTTATAATACCATGTTTCGTTTATTGATTTAAAAAAAATTGAATCAGCTTTAGTAATTTCATTGGCGGCATATCTTGGTCCCGAAACTGAATCACATTGCCACCATTTTGCCTTTTTCAGTTCAAAGCCTTTCAGCTTATCGTACGAAGACTCGTAATGAAATAAATACAATAAAATTTCTGAAATAATTATTACAACTATTAGTAAAAACAGCAGTGTTATAAAAAAAAATTTAATTTTCTTTTTTTTTGAAAACTTAGTTGTACCTGTTTTTTCTTCCATAAAATAAAATTAATCCAATTTAAATTCTTCTTTCCAGTTAGTATCATTAACTAATTTCGTCTGCTTTGTTTTATCAAAAACAAAATTACCCACTACTAAAAAATCCATTTCGGTACGCATAAAGCATCTAAATGCATCGTCGGGAGTGCATACAATTGGTTCTCCACGTACATTAAAACTTGAGTTTACTAACAGGCCGTATCCGGTTTGGTTTTTAAATTCATTTATTAAATTCCAATACCGTGGATTGGTTTGTTTACTCACACTTTGAATTCTTGCAGAGTAATCAACGTGTGTAACAGAGGGGATATCTGAGCGAAGGTGATACAGGCGATCCATCATTTGCAGGGAATCGTAATTGGCCGGCAAAGGTTTAAGGTGCTTGGGTTGTACAGGCATTACCACCAGCATGTATGGTGATGGTTGATCTAGTACAAAATATTCACTTACGTCTTCTTCCAAAACAGATGGTGCAAAAGGCCTGAACCCTTCACGGTACTTTATTTTAAGGTTCATTTTTTTCTGCATCTCGGGGTTTCTTGCATCGCCTAAAATACTTCTGCCGCCCAATGCTCTTGGCCCATATTCCATTCTTCCCTGAAACCACCCTACCACATTGCCTTCTGCTAATTTTGCTGCCACCACTTTTGTGAGGGCATCAAAATTTTCATAATAATCGTACTGAGCACTGTATTTTCTTACCATACCCATTACCGCTTTATCGTCATACTCCGGCCCCAGGTAGGCACCTTTCATTGCATCAGCAACATTTTTATTAACTATTCTTTTTTCTCCTTTCCATAAATACCAACCTAAATATGCTGCACCCAATGCACCGCCTGCATCACCCGAAGCAGGTTGTATCCAGATGTTTTTAAATATCCCTGTTTCAATAAGTTTTCCGTTTGCCACACAGTTTAATGCAACACCGCCTGCCATTACAAGATTATCACTATTAGTTAACTTTTTTGCAGTAGCTGCCAGCTTTATAACAATCTCTTCGGTTATCTGCTGAATAGCTAAAGCCATGTTCATATAATCCTGGCTTATTTCAGATTCGGGGTTTCTTGGTGGTATGCCAAACAGTTCTGTCCATTTTTTATTATTGGTCATTTTTAATCCTGTAGCATAATCAAAGTATTTCATGTTAAGCAAAATTGATCCGTCTTCTCTTACATCTACCAATACCTTTAAAGTTTTTTCTTTAAATTCTTTTGTTTGAGGCGAATCGGGATTACCATAAGGGGCAAGGCCCATTAACTTATATTCGCCACTGTTTACTGTAAAGCCGGTATAGTAAGTAAATGCTGAATACAATAATCCTAATGAGTGTGGAAAGTGTAATTCTCTAAGCATCTTTATAGTATTTCCTTTACCATACCCAATTGTTGTTGTTGACCATTCTCCCACACCATCAATAGTTAATATAGCAGCATCCTCAAAAGGGGAAGGATAATAAGCGCTGGCTCCATGAGAAAGGTGATGCTCCGGAAACAAAATTGGGATTTTGCTTTTACCGAATTTTTTAAACTCGTCTCTAAGCATCTTCTTCATAAACAGCTTTTCTTTTATCCAAACAGGTACAGAGGTAAGAAAGCTGCTCAACCCTTTTGGGGTAAAGGCATGGTAAGTTTCAAGCAGCCTTTCAAATTTGATAAAAGGTTTATCATAAAAGGAAACCGCAGCCAGGTCTTTAAATTCAATTCCGGCTTCGCTTAAAACATATTTTACTGCCTCATGTGGAAATGATGGATCATGTTTTTTACGGGTAAAGCGCTCCTCATGAGCTGCTGCTATTATTTCTCCATCGCAAATGATGGCTGCTGCACTATCATGATAGTACGCAGAAATGCCTAAAATAAATGTGGCCAACGCTGATTTTTTTAAATTAAAAAAGTGTGTAAATAAATGGTGCTATTGCAGAACCTGCAGAAAGAACAATTAATACGCCGAATATCAACAGCACAATAATTAGTGGTAATAACCAGAACTTTTTTCTAACTTTTAAAAAAGCCCACAGTTCACGTAAAAATTCCATATTTAATTTATTTTAGTTTTTTAAAAAGGGTTAATTATATCTTTAGCTGTAAACTCATGATCCCTTACTATCATAACAGACTTTGAATCTTTTTTAAATCCAGTTAAATTTAAGCTGTCTTTTCCCATAGCCCTTCTTATAACACCCATTGGTAAAAGTATTATAATATAAATCACAGAAATTAAAATTCTTGACACTACCATTCCCAGTAAATTGGTAAGCCCCAGCCAAATCATTGCAAATGGATAATAAAACATGGGAAATGTCATATTAATAACTAATACAGGAATTGATATGAGGTAGTAAATATTATGCCTGGTAAAATATCCAAGTAAAAGACAAATTAATACCATTGCCATGCCTGTATCGGTAGCTTCTTTTTTTGATATTGACTGTGGAAATACTTTTTCTTTAAAAAATTTTATCATACTGGTTATTTATTACTTTAATTTTTGTTGCTGTATATGTTTAAATAATTCTAAATGTTTGGTTATTGTAAGCCCGGGTTCTAATGCTGGCGGCAAATTACCCTTAAGATTATTTTGTAAACAAAATTTAATACCGTTACAAACGTCATCTGCATCTTTATATTTTGCTATATATCCATTTTCTTTATGCTTAACCATATCAGGGATACCCCCAACATTAAATCCCACTACCGGGGTGCCACAACATAATGCCTCCATTATTACATATCCAAATGCTTCCATAACAGATGGGGCAACAAAAACATCTGCTGCATTATAAACCAAAGCGGTAGAATATTCATCCTTTAAATACCCCATAAATTTCGTTTTAAAGGGTATTGCATCTGCTATTGCTTTATTGTGCCCGCTTCCAAAAATCAAAACCGTTATATTTTCAAATTGATTATCCTCTTTTAATAATTCCAAAGCTTTTTGTAAGTACGGCCATCCTTTATAGGGGCTGTTTACTGATACTGCGCCAAAGGCCACTACCCGGCAATTTTGATCAATATTTAATATTTGCCTGGCAATTTTTTTATCAAATGGTTTATAAATAGTATTATCCAATAAATTGGGAATATAAAAAACGGGTTTATCTTTTGTTAATGCAGATTCTTTTGCACAATTATACAACCATTTACTGGGTGCTGTAAAATATAGATTATTGTATTTAGCATACAATTTTTTCTTTTTATTAAAACCCTTTGCCGATAAATCATTTTCTTTATTGCCCGGGAACATTTGACAATTGTGGCAACCCGTTTTATATTTTTCGCAATCAAAACTGTAGTGACAACCGCCAGAAAAATCCCACATATCATGCATGAAAATTATTACCGGCTTTTTAAGCTTTGCTATTTGTTCTATACTTTTAAAGTTTAAAAAACCATTCAAAACCCAATGAATGTAAATAAAATCTGCATCTTTAATTTCAGAAAGTTGAGAAACATCTGTTCCTAAAAGCGGGTAAGAAAATAAACCATATTCTTTATGGGTTTTACTAATAAAAAAAGAGCGAATCTTTTCATCTATACGTGCAAGTATCCTTTCTTTTTTTCCAAGGTACTTTATTGAAGGACCGGCCATTGTTCCATGTTGCAACGAAACAATATTAGATTGAACATTTACTTTACCAAATGCAATTTGCAGCCTTAATGCTGCACTGCCGGCAGATTCTACAGAATATTGCAAATGAACAACCTTAATCATTTTTAATTTAAATTATTACTTACATTTAATTTATGCTGTTCCTGCAAAATTTATATGGAATGATTTTTTATTTCTTTAACTCCAGTAAAAAATTTATTGTTATAAAAATTTCTAAAGATTCACTGTAATTCTTTATTGGGCGCAAGCCATTTTTTACTATCCTGTAAAAATTATAATCCTCCTTTAATAAATACCAAAAATCCTGAAAATAAGTTCTTGAATCTATATTACAACCCCCAAATTCAAACTGGATAAAGTCAATTTTTTTTGCCTTCAACATTTTTTCAGCCCCCAACAATGCATTGTACTCATTACCTTCTATATCTAACTTAAGAAAATGGATTTTTTCAATACTGTTTTTTAAACAGAAATTATCAATAGTAGAGATAGTTATTTCTTCATATTTTGACATTTCGATGTTAAAATGATCCAGCTTTCTTTTGTAAACAGAGGCTAAGCCCGAATGCGTTTTATCACTATATAATTTTAAAATAGCTTCTTCTTTACCAAAACCGAAATTGAGTGGTGTTATTTTTTTATTTGATTCAACAGTTTTTGCCATCGCATTATATGTTTCAGCAGAAGGTTCAAAAGAATAAATAATACAATTTTCTTTAGAAAACACATTTGCCAGTTCAACCGCATATTTACCTATATTGGCCCCTACATCAAATACTGTAATTTTTTCAGTTGTGTTTTGTAATTTATTTTTTACATATTCTGCAGCAGCAATTTCCCCGCTGCTTTTATACTCTCCGCTATTTCCATAATTCATTCCATCAAGGGCTTTTGAATACGCAAATTCAAAATATTTTTGAATACTTTTTTTTCCCGCAAATAAATTGAGAACGTTTTTTAACATTTTAAATATATTTTATTGCAGTGTAATAATTTTCACAATAAGATATCTTAAACAGAAATTACTCTTCTTTGCTACCAAAAAAATCAAATTAGTCCAGCTTTATCTTAACCCATTCTTCCGGAAATATTCCTTCAGGATGATAATCTCTCATCAACCACTTTTCAGGCATCACAACAATTTTATTTTTATTTTTATTAAGCCATGCAGCCCACCAGCTAAATGTACTGTTAGCAATAAGGTTATGTTTACAAAGGCTCATTAAATACATATCTACATAACTATTTTTACCGGTATTATTATCTACATACGTACAATTGGTAATGTTTAAATTCTCTTTCACCCATTGCATATCATCTGAAAATACAAAATAATGTGGTTTTTCTATATTTTTTGCAGCATAGTCTAAAGCGTTATGGTAATAACTTGTATAATTAATAAACCCAAATGGGTTATTCGATGCCAGTGTATCTCCCCTTCTGATATGGATACTTACCGAATTGCAGTTATTTATCTTTTCAATTAACTCCATATTTTTTTTATCGGTTGGCTTTTTAAAAACAAATTCTTCTTTTAATAAATCTTTTACATCTTTAAAATAAGATTCTACCTGCCATACACCCACTAATAAACTTGATTGCTGTTGTAATAAATTGTTATCGTAAATAAATTCACGGGATTCTTTATAAACAGAATATCTTTTGCCATGATATAATGGCACCAATCTTCTAAATACAAAACCCACCGGTTTATTTTTGTAGACCATTCCTCCTTTTAAAAGAAAAAAATTTAGTGCATTTAATGGAAAGGGTAACTTTAAATTAAATGCTTCTCCTAAATTAAACCCGTTGTGGTGGTGTTCGTATAAAAATTTCGAAAATGATATTTGCGTTTTTTTTCCTTGTTGGTTTAAAGCAATACTTAATGCATACTGAAACATTTGATTTCCCAGGCCACCATAAATTAATACTTTATTCATAGAAACTGCTTATTTATACCAGATTGCGGATTTTGATTTTTTTATAAAAATTTGATAATATTGAATGGGTGCTATAATATAACCACCCACATTTGCCAAAATTGAAGCGATCAGTATTGCCTCTATCCCTAAATTATATTTTCGTATAAATAATGAAGCAAAAGTAAAAAAAATAATTGTTGTGATTACTGATACCCAAAGCATAATTTTTAAGGCCCCAATACCGTTAATAACCGAAATAAAAATACTGGCAAACATTCCTGTAGTAAAAAAAATAAAGCATAGCAATGAAATATTATCACCGATGTGAACCACATTTTTCCCTAACCATAAGTCATAAACTCTTGCTGCAATTGCTAACATTATAATACCTAATAAAATAAATGGTACTAAAATTAAAAGATATTTTTTCACTGCGTTTTTTATCCATTCTCTATCGCCTGAGTTATAGGCATCTGTTACCCCACTCCATAGCGGAGTCAGCAGTATCATAAATCCCATTTGAAGGGTGAAAAAATACTTATAAGCAATATTGTAAGCAGTTACCTGCACTGTGCCAAAATAATGTGCTATTAAAAACAAAATCGATTCAAATTGAATGATACTTGCTATCTGCAGAATAAAAAATTTAACCCCCAAACTCATTATGTCTTTTGCGTACTCTTTTTTTACAAACTTTATTGAGGGTTTAAATTGTTTATATTTTGTTTTAAAGAAAATGAAATTAGCCACTGCAAGTATAACTGCTGGCGCTATACAACTTGCCAAACCAAGTTCTAAAAGAGATCCTTTTGAAAGTTTAGTTAAAGTGTAAATTATTAGTAATGAGAAAAACTGGCCCATCATATCAAGCAATGAGCCTATTGCAGGTTTTTGATCTGCTATAAGAATAGTAATTATTATTCTAAATATAAATTGAAAACAAAAGTATGAAACTACTACTACTGCAAGCCTGGCCACTTCGCCTTCCATATCGGCAGGTATATTTAATAAGGTGTGCCAGCTTATAAATTGATTTACGCACAATAATAAAATCCATAACGATAAAAAAATAAGGCCCACATAAAAATAAGTGGTGCTGATATATATATTTGCCAGCTTAATATCTCCTTTTGCTTTTGCTGCAGCAAATTTATTTCTTAGCCCATGAGTAAACCCTATGTCAAAAAATGATATCCATGCAATCATAGAACTTAAAGCAAGCCATATACCATATTGAGCAGGGTTAATATAATTAATTGTTAATGGAACTAAAATTAAACTAATTAGAATGCTGCATCCTTTTATTAAAAACGAACCTATAATATTCTTCTTCGCTTGTACGCTACGCTGGTGGCCTTTAGTAAAAAAGTTAATTAAATATTCCCACAATGTTACCATCTGCCTTTTTATCAACATTATTTATTTTAGTTTTTGCGCCGGATTTATATCAAAAAAATTGGGGATTACTATTTATAGTACAGGAATATAACTTAACCCGATTATGAAAATGACTATGCTTTACCCTGTGCTATTGCTTTCTTAATATTTTGAATGTCGCTTACTACCATTTCTTTAACCAATCCGGCTAAATCGTATTTTGGTTTCCACCCTAATTTTTCTCTTGCTTTTGAAGAATCACCAATTAATAATTCTACTTCAGTAGGGCGGAAATATGCAGGGTCAACTGCAATAACTATTTTACCCAGGGATAGTTGATAAGCAGGATTATTACATGAGGCAACAGTAGCTTTTTCTTCTACCCCTTCACCGGTAAAATTTAATTGAATACCAACTTCTGCGAAGGCAAGTTTAATAAAATCCCTTACACTTGTAGTAATGCCTGTTGCAATAACAAAATCTTCTGGCGTTTCCTGTTGCAATATTAACCACATAGCTTCTACATAATCTTTAGCATGCCCCCAATCCCTTTGAGCATTAAGGTTACCTAAATACAATGTTTCCTGCAAGCCATGTGCAATTGCCGCAACTGCCATTGTAATTTTTCGTGTTACAAAAGTTTCTCCCCGTAATGGGCTTTCGTGATTAAATAATATACCATTGCAAGCATACATATTGTATGCTTCCCGGTAGTTTACAACTATCCAGTAAGCATACAATTTTGCAACGGCATAAGGACTTCTTGGATAAAACGGGGTTGTTTCTCTCTGTGGAACTTCCTGCACTAATCCATATAATTCAGATGTAGATGCCTGGTAAATACGTGTTCTTTTTTCCATACCCAAAATACGTAACGCTTCCATCAATCGTAAGGTTCCAACACCATCTGCATTTGCAGTATATTCCGGTGTATCAAAACTTACTTTTACATGGCTCATTGCCGCAAGGTTATATATTTCGTCGGGCTGGGTTTCCTGAATAATACGGATAAGATTGGTACTGTCTGTCATGTCGCCGTAATGCATCATAAACCTCAACTTATTTCCATGTCTGTCCTGATATAAATGATCAATACGGCTTGTATTTATTAAAGATGAACGTCTTTTAATACCATGCACTATATATCCTTTTTCTAAAAGAAGTTCAGCCAGGTAAGCACCGTCTTGTCCGGTTACACCAGTAATTAATGCAGTCTTCATTTTTATGTTTATTTGAAATATACCTTTATCAGACCAATGAAGGTAATAGTTGTTTAGTTAAAAAATTCTGGTACGCTTTTTTTAATCCGTCTCTAAGAGTGGTAGTATGATGCCATCCTAATGTATGTATTTTAGATACATCGAGTAATTTACGTGGAGTACCGTCGGGTTTTGTTATATCAAATTTCAAATTGCCTTTGTAGCCAATAACTTCTTTAACTATTTCGGCTAACTCCTTAATGCTGATATCTTCGCCGCAACCTATATTTACAATTTCTTTTTCATTATAATTGTTCATTAAAAACAGGCAGGCTTCTGCTAAATCATCCGCATATAAAAATTCCCGTCTTGGATTACCCGAGCCCCATATTGTTACTTCCTTTAAATCTGAAATTTTTGCTTCATGAAATCTCCTGATAAGTGCCGGAAGTACATGAGAGTTTTGTGGATGATAATTATCATTTATGCCATACAGATTTGTTGGCATAACACTTATATAATTGGCCCCGTATTGCTCCCTGTAATTTTCACATAATTTGATACCAGCAATTTTTGCGATTGCATAAGGTTCATTCGTATTTTCCAACGCCCCTGTTAAAAGATATTCTTCTTTAATTGGTTGTGGAGCCATTTTGGGATAAATGCATGAACTGCCTAAAAACAGTAATTTATTTACATTGTTTTTATGGGATGCATGTATAATATTTGCAGCTATAAGCAGGTTATCATATAAAAAATCGGCACGATAGGTATTATTTGCAACAATACCTCCCACTTTACCAGCTGCAAGGAAAACGAAATTTGGTTTTTCGTTGGTAAAAAAATTGTCAACTGCTGCCTGGTTACGCAGGTCTAATTCTTTTGATGTTCTGTATAAAAGATTTGTAAATCCTTTTTGTTCTAATGCCCTTACAATTGCCGAACCTACTAAACCATTATGACCTGCTATATAAATTTTGTCGGCTAAATTCATCATGACTGAGCTAATGTATAATTTTGTACCATTCGTTCCCTGCCAAAAACACTGTCTTCTTTAAGATGGGCTACCATGGCATACCCTAACGATGGAAGGTTTATTTTTATTGTTTTATTTTTAACAGCAAGTAAATTTCCTTCAATTTCATACGAAGAGCGGAAAATACTTCTTTCAATAACATTGCTGTTTACTGTCAGTTTCTCTAAATCAATATTTTGATGATCGTTAGTAAACTCTCTTATAGCATTTATTTCGGTTTCATCAATAACAGCTGGCTTACCCAGCCAGTACAGCAGGTTAATAACGCCATCAGACAGCCTGAGCAAATTTGCTTCGGTTTCTGTAACATGTACAAAAACATAAGATTTAAAGAGCGGTTTATGAACTATTTTATTTCTTCTGGAATTTTGTAATTCAGTACAAACAAAAGGAATAAAATTTTCAACTCTTTTTTTTGTTAACAACGTGGCAACTTTCTTCTCACATTGTGGTTTGGTGTAAAATACGTACCAATTTTTCTGCATAACCATTTTTTAAAAATTAGAAAAGTGCAGTTAATCGGATAATGGAGTGGATAGTTAGTCAGATATTTGGAAAAAATGGTTGGTTGGACAGTGGAAACAATTTATTAATCAAGCAGGGCTTCGCCAATCTCAGTCACAGCTTAATATAAATTGAGTTATTTTATTTTTCATGGTATTGGATGATTTTATCAGGATGCTTTTTTTGTTTTTGAACCTCTTTCTTTATTACCATAAACATAATCATAACCATACCCGTAATTGTTTTTGAAAACTCCTCTTGTTTTAACACCGTTAAATACAATAGCAGCGTTATTTATAGGGTTGATTTGATTATTTTCATCAATTCTTTTAATTAACATTTTAGGCGTATAGTTGTGTCTTATTACATATAAGGTTGCATCGCACATACCAGATAATATATATGCATCTGTAACCAATACTGCAGGCGAAGTATCAATTACCACCATATCAAAGTTACTTTCTAAATAATCTATTAACGAATTTACTTTTCCATTTGCTAAAAGTTCGGTTGGGTTCTCGGGTAAGCTGCCTGCCGAAATAAAGTAGAGGTTCTCGTGTGTATCAACTTTATTTATAATTTCCCCTGCCTTTTTTTCGCCATTCAAAAATTCAGTTACCCCATCTTCATAGTGTACATTTAATATTTTTGAAAGAGTGGGATTATTTAAATCCAAATCAACCAACACAACTTTTTTCCCGGTCAAAGATATACTTACAGCAAGATTTGCAGCCACAAAACTTTTACCCTCCCCAGATATACTGGAAGTTAGTAATAATTTTTTATGAGAAGAGTCTATTCCTAAAAACGATAAAGAAATCCTTAATTTTCTAAACTCTTCCGCCACAAAACTTCTTGTTCCTTTTTCAATTACCAGAGGGGTTTTTGTTTTATCAAAAGCAATTTCACCGATAATAGGTATTCCCGTCATTTTTTCAATCTCATTTCTGTAACGGATTTTGCCGGTAAAGGAATCTTTAACAGTAATAAGTGCCACACAAAAACCTAGTGCCCCGATAACTGCTACAATATATATAAGCTTTCTATTGGGGCTAACAGGAAAATTACTTGCCAATGCACTGTCTACTATCCGGCTGTTAGATTCTACCGATTCAATAGTCATTTGAGCCTCCTGTTTTTTTTGAAGCAAAAACTGATATTGATTAATTTTAGTTTGATGTTCACGTGTTATTTCTAATAATTTTTTTTCTTTTTGAGGTACAGCAGATAGCTGGGCACTGTATCCGCCGCTTGCTGCCGCAATACTTTGGCGAGAGGCTGCCAAACTTTGCCTGGTGTTCTGAATATTTTCTAAAATTGTTGGTTGTAATTTCTTAATCTGATCAGCAATAGAAACTAATGCAGGATTATTTTCTCCAACAGTCTTCTTCATACTTTCATATTCCATTTGTTTAGTCTGTAATTGGGTTAGCATTGCCGTAAGGCCAGCATCCACCCCCAAAGTGGATGGAGCAAGCATATCGCCACTCTGCTTACCTGCAACAGATTTTTCAACTTCACTGAGCATTGAAAGTTTCATATTTACTTCGCCAAGTTTCTGATCATTTTCACTTACGCTTTTTAAAAAATAGGCGCCTTGTGTACCAATGTCCACAGCCCCACCGCCAGATTTAAATTGCTGTACTTTTCTTTCTATTGAATCTAAATCATGTGCTAAACCACTCAGTTGTTCATTTACAAAAGCCAGCGAATTTATTGCTGATGAATTTTTTTCATTAATAGAAACCTGGTCATAAGTTTTAATAAGTTGGTTTATTATATCCACAGCCCTTTGTGGTATTGGATCTTTATAAACAATTTCAACAATAGCAGATTGCTTATTGGGAACTATTTTAAGGCCGCCTAAATAACCTGATGCTGCAAGCTTAATTTCCTCAAGAGAAAAATAAAGCTGTTTTTGGGGGTTATTTTCATAAGCGGTTTTATACTTGTTGGGTATAAACTTAAGTGTGCCATACGGCGTGTTTACAAACTGGTTAAGAGGGTATTTATTTGTATTATTTAAAGTAACCGTCTGATTATTTTTATCATAAGTGAAATTTATTTTTTCGGCAGGCTGAATTGAATCGGGATTTTTTGCCTCAATAATAATGGGGGATAATGTGTAAGCATCCCCTGATTTTATTTTCCCTTCTTGGGTTACAGGTGCATATAAATAAAGAGACTTTACTACTTTTTCCATTAATTCACGGGACTGAAGAACCTCCATCTCATTTTCGATATTCTTTTTTGCTTCAATTAAGTTTAATGATTGAGTAAATTTATCTGCTCCACCGCCTCTGTTTTCATCTTTAATTATAAGAGTAGCTGTAGCCTGGTATATTGGTGTGGCATACCGTAAATATGCATAAGCAGCAGCCAATGATAAAAGTGCAAATAATATAAATAAAGGCCAGTAAGGCAAATACCTCGAGATCAGCTGTTGACCCATCATATTTGATTCATGTTCCTCTGTAACGATATGTTTGCTTTTTTCCATTATATTAACTTCAAAAATTATTTTATAACTCTGTCTAAAACCAGTACAAGAATTGAAATACTACTAAATACAATAGGAATAATCTGTTGAGACCTGTTAGTAGTGGCTATTTTTGTTTTGTTAGGTTCTACATAAATTAAATCGTTGGGTTTTAAATAGTAGTAAGGTGAATTTAAAAAATCCACAGAATTAATATTAATATGCCTAGTAATTCTTTTGCCATCTTCTTCCCTGATTAATAAAATATTATCCCTTTTGCCATAAATTGTAAGATCTCCTGCCAACCCAATAGCCTTAACCAAAGATATTTGTTCGCTTGGTACATTTATAACGGTAGGGTGCCCCACTTCGCCCAGTACTGTTACCTCAAAATTCAGGTGCCTTATTTCTACTATTGGTTCTATTAAAAGCTTTTTTGATAAAATAGTTTTAGTAATATTTTCTTTTAGTTGTTTTTTTGTAAGTCCTTCTGCCGGTACATTACCCAGCATAGGCATTTGTATATTACCATCACTGTTTACAAGGTACCCCTTTACACCATTATCGGTTGAATTAAAATCGGCAGATGCAGTTTTACTTAAGCTGCTAATAAATATATTTAAAATATCATTTTTTTGTATAGGAGCTTCAATTGCACCAACAGCAGATCTGTAGGTAGTATCTTTAGCACTTTCAAAATAAGCTATTTTACTTGGAGTAGTACAGGAAGTACAATACAACAAACAAATTGAAAAAATAAACAAAAGAAATCTAGTTCCCATATTGCGTGATTTTAGAGTTATTACTAACAAATATTGTCTGGGGGGACGTGGTTTAACACGAAATATTGAACGACAGTGGTTTTGGCACGGATTACGAATCTTGTAAGGTAAGCGACAGATTTAGTGTATCTGTTCAGGTGTAAAGTTAGCATAAAAATAATAATCTCAAAATAAAATTATTGTTATCTGCATTTTTTATCATTATATGGTATATAAAAATAATTTGAATGCCTGTTATCAAGCATAAATCCACTCACTTTAAAGTTACCAGTTTAATTTTATTGTTTTGCAGAAATACAAGCATTAATTTATTCGACTATAAAAAATATTTAAGATTGCTTATTTGTATATTTAGATAATAACTTTGAATTATGAAACTACTTATTAGCGCCTCAGCGTTTTTTCTTTTTTGCAGCTGTTCTTTGTTTTCTCAAACTATAATACAAAGAGATGCAGAAATTGAAAATATGGTTAAAGAAGTTGCACCTGATTCCTTACAATCATACATTAAAACTTTAGTTGCATTTGGTACCAGGAATACGTTAAGTAACCAAAGCAGTACTGCAAGAGGTATTGGCGCTGCAAGAAACTGGGTGCTGCATAAATTTCAGCAAATAGCTAAACACTCGTCCGGACGATTAAATGCTTTTATTGATACAACTACTTTATCAGCTGATGGCAGAAGAGTGGACAGGCCAATACTATTAGGAAATGTTGTAGCTATACTTAAAGGCACAGATCCGTTAGATAAACGCATATTTATTATAAGCGGCCATTTAGACAATATGCGTACCAGCCCCACCGACAGTATTGGTGATGCGCCAGGTGCAAACGATGATGGAAGCGGTACTGCTGCAGTTATTGAATGTGCAAGGGTAATGAGTACACATTCTTTTCCGGCTACAATAATTTTTGTGGCTGTTAGTGGCGAGGAGCAGGGTTTGTTAGGCGCTGCGTATATGAGCGAAAAAGCAAAAAAAGAAAACTGGAAAATAGAGGCGGTTTTAAACAATGATATTATGGGCAGTAACAACAGTAATGAAACCAATATTATTGATAATACAAAAATCAGGGTATTTAGTGAGGGGCTTCCTGCATTTGAAACAGAAAAAAATGCCGTAGCTATCAGAAATCTCGGGTTGGAAAACGATGGCAAATCGAGGCAGCTGGCCCGCTACGTAAAAGAAATTGGAGAACGTTATGTAGATAACCTGCAAATTGTAATGGTTTACCGTAATGATCGTTTTTTACGTGGTGGCGATCACACACCTTATGTACAACGTGGGTTTGCAGCTGTTAGATTTACAGAAATGAATGAAAATTATACAAGACAGCACCAAAACGTACGTACAGAAAACAATATTAAGTACGGCGACCTTGAAGAGCATATTGATTATGAATACCTGAGAAAAAATACCGCCATGAACCTGGCAAACCTTGCCAATCTTTCTAAAGCACCGCCAATGCCCGACTCTGTAAAAATGGATGTAAAAAAATTAAGCAACACAACTTTGCTTTTTTGGAATAAACCTCAATTTGGTGCAATAAAAGGTTATTATGTTTTGGTTAGAGAAACCACCAGTGCTGTTTGGCAAAAAAAAATATTTACTGCTGGCACAACAATTACTTTACCCTTTAGTAAAGACAATTATTTTTTTGCTGTTCAAAGTGTGAATGAAAACGGTAACGAAAGTTTACCCGTGGTTCCCGGTATTTCGGGCCGGTAAAAGAAATTATAATAAAGCCTCCTGTAACGGAGGCTTTTAAAAACCCAAAACCCTAACAAACTATTTTTTTGTTTTTCTTTCTACAGTTAATTCGCCGTAGCTGTTGCACTTAAGCTTTAAAACTTTTTGGCTTGTTTCAACATTTACATAATAATTGGTTTGCCCGTCAAATACTATTTCGCTTACATTATTTGCAACGGTATAATCTTTATAACTGTTTGCAATGGCCAATGAAACATTAAGGGGTAATTGGCTGGTTTCAATTACTCTTGATACACCCAGCAGCTCGCCACTTTCGTTGTAAGCAGCAGAAACTTCTTTTTCATTAAGCTTAAATGAAGCAAAATAAAAATCATCCTTTTTTTCCCAGTTAACATTTAATGCACCGGTAAAATTTTTTTCAAATTCTGCTTTCGCCCTTTCGGATATCTTTTCGGGGCCGGGAGAAGCAAAAGCGCTTGTGGCAAGCAAAATTGCTACTGCCGCAAACATTGTTTTTAATTTTTTCATAACTATACTTTTTTTGGTTTAAAATAACTGCCATGGCTTAGCAGCGGTTAATAACAAAACAAAAGTAAATACAGCTTTTATAAACTGAAAGCATTACTTTACCAGTAACGTTAAACTATGTTAAACAATGTACGAGTGGTAACAAGATGAAAAAAAAATTTTATTCAAATCAACCAAAACCCTTTACTGTAATGCCTTTGCTATTTTTTCTTAATAAAATACTAAATTTTGTTTTTGTTGTGTTAAAAAGTAAATGCGGTTTTCTACAACCAGTGGGCTAATTATAAAAGTTATCTTTATCATTCAATTAATTTTTGCAAATGAATTTTTTGGCTCATGCCCATCTTTCTTTTAACCATCCGCAAATTTTGGTGGGTAACATGATAAGTGATTTTGTAAAAGGTAAAAAGCAATACGAATATGATGCCGCCATACACAAGGGCATTCAGCTGCACCGGGCTATAGATAATTTTACAGATACCCACGTAGCTACTCAAAACATAAAATTATTTTTCAGGCCTCAATACCGCTTGTATTCAGGTGCATTTACAGATGTAGTGTATGACCATTTTTTAGCAAATGATACATCAGAATTTTTAACTAATGATGATTTAAAAAAATTCAGTTCAGCCACCTATCAAGTTCTTGAAACAAATGTTGCCGTATTGCCGGAGGCCTTTAAAAAAATACTGCCTTACATGATTGAATACAACTGGTTGTAT
>NZ_JANPCM010000292.1:0-6785 GCF_031430955.1 Ferruginibacter sp. | reverse complement strand
TTTTTGAGGGGAAAATGATGAAGTCAGGAAACTATTCTTTTTTAGATTCTCTAAAATAAAAAAACCTTCTTTTTAGAAGGTTTTTTATTTTTAATGTAGAAAGAAATTTATTTACCCTTTAGCTGTAGCTGTAGTTGTTTTTTTTGTTTTTACAGCTTTAACAGGTTTGTTAGGAAAAGATGCTGATTTTACTGATGTTGTAGCTTTTGCAGCAGGTGCAGCAGGTTGTGATTTTACCATTGCAGCAGGAGCTGGATTTTCTCCTTTCCACTTTGCATAATCTTCAGCACTCAGAACATCGCCGGTTAAAGTAATACTTTTAACCTCGTCAACACCTGCAAATTTTACTGTCATATGTTTTTCAAAATGGTTTGCAGCGGCGGCATTGTAAGTTGCGGTTATAGTACCGCTTTTACCAGGTGCAATGGGTTCTTTGGTATAATCACCAATAGTACAACCGCATGTTGGGCTTGCCTGCTCAATAATTAATGGTTCTTTACCAATATTGGTTACAGTAAAAGTAGCTGTTGCAGGAACGCTCTGTTTAATTTTTCCAAGATCAACTGTTTCGGTTGCAAATTTAGCAACCTCATCGGCCTTTTTTTGTGCAAACACAGCAGCGGTAACTACCAGTGCCGTAAGAGATAAAATCAGTCTTTTCATTATTGTTTTATTTTTATGGTGGTTTAATTTTTTAAATCATTCAGGCTCTTATTTTCAGGAGCAGAAGCTGCAGGTGTTTTCCAAACTTCTCCCTTAATAAATAATTGTTTGTTTTCTGTGCCATTGTAAGTAATAGTAACAGGTTTTGTAAAAGGACCTTCCGCAGCAGCATTATAACCCACAGTTATTTTGGCAGCAGCACCCGGCGCAATGGCTTTGTCTTTTTCCCATTCAGGAGTAGTGCAACCGCAACTTGCCTGAACATTTACAATTTTAAGCGAATCTTTACCGCCGTTGATAATTTCAAAAATATGCGTAACTGGTTTGCCCTGTGGGATTTTACCAAAATTAAATTCGGTTTCTTTTAAAATTAATGTTTCAACAGGCATTGCTGGCTTAGCATCAACCGGAGCTCCCGTAACTGCTGCGGTAGTTTGCTGGGCATTTACACCAGCAGCTAAGAAACAAATGAAGGTCAGTGTAATTATTTTTTTCATAGTTCTTTATTTTCAATTTCTATTCCAAAGATACTAAAACGGATAATTCGGTTGTAAATTGTTAACCTGTTAGCAGATTATTAACAAAGCTGCACTATAATTTATATTTTTGCCTTATCATATACCATCTACATGCAAAATACAGCCATCAATGAAACCGCTTTAGACGAAAAACTCAGTTTCGATAACTTTCGAAATGAAGTTTTAAAAGATTACCGTTTTGCCTGCATAAGCAGAGAAATAAGTTTGCTTGGCCGTAAAGAAGTACTCACGGGAAAAGCCAAGTTTGGCATTTTTGGAGATGGAAAAGAAGTGGCACAGGTAGCTGCTGCAAAATTTTTTAAGCCCGGAGATTTTCGCTCAGGATATTACCGTGATCAAACTTTTATGCTGGCAAGCGGTATAACTAATGTAGAACAATATTTTGCACAATTGTATTCCGATCCGTATTTAGAGAATGACCCTTTTAGTGCAGGGAGGCAAATGAATGCACACTTTGTAACAAAGAATGTAGATGAAAATGGGGAATGGTTAAATCTTGCCGATCAAAAAAATACCAGCAGCGATATGGCACCAACTGCCAGCCAAATGCCCCGGGCTTTGGGTTTAGCGCTTGCTTCAAAATTATTTAGAAAAACAGAAGGGTTACAAGAGTTTAAAAATCTTAGTAATAACGGAAACGAAATTTGTTTTTGTACTATTGGCGATGCATCTACCAGCGAAGGACATTTTTGGGAAACTATAAATGCAGCTGGCGTGTTACAAATTCCTTTAGCTGTTTTTGTTTGGGATGATGGGTATGGTATTTCTGTTCCTAAAAAATATCAAACTACAAAAGCTTCTATATCTGAGGCACTTTCGGGTATGCAAAAAACCGAAGGTACCAATGGCATTGATATTTATAATTTAAAAGGATGGGATTATGCAGGTATGTGCGAAGTGCTGGAGCCTGCATTACAAAGAATAAGAGAAACACATACGCCTGCATTATTTCATGTAGAAGAAATTACACAACCGCAGGGTCACTCCACATCGGGCAGCCACGAAAGGTATAAAACTCCTGAAAGATTAGAATGGGAAAAAGAATGGGATTGCATTAAGCAAATGAAGGGATGGATAGTGGAAAATACTTTAGCCACAATGGAGGAGCTTAGTGCCATACAGGACGAAGCTAAAGAATATGTAAAAGCCGGTAAACAAAGTGCATGGGAAAAATACATTTCTCCAATAAAGCAACAGGTAAACAAAACAATTGAACTGCTTAATCAAACAGGCAATAATAATACCGACCTGAAAAATATCATTAATGAATTAACTATTAATAGAGAGCCCATGCGGCGTGATGTTTTAAAGGCTTTATCAAAATCAATTGATTTTATTGATGATGAAAAAACAGGAGCAATTAAAAATTATTACCAGGAGTTAAAAGAGCTTAATGCAGGATTGTATAATACTTTTCTGTATAACCAGGGCCCAAAATCGGCTTTAAAAGTTGCGCCAATAAAAGCATGGTATGATGATGATGCAAAAACTGTAAACGGATACGAAGTATTGAATAAATATTTTGATGAACTGTTTGCGACCAATAAAAAAGTGGTAGCCTTTGGCGAAGATGTAGGATATATTGGAGATGTAAACCAGGGCTTCAGTGGCTTACAGGTAAAGTATGGTGAAGAAAGAATTTTTGATACCGGTATTAGAGAACTTACTATAATGGGACAAGGGATAGGTTTAGCTTTGAGAGGGTTAAGGCCCATTGCCGAAATACAATACCTTGATTATTTATTGTATGGCCTGCAACCCTTAAGTGATGATTTAAGTACCACACATTTTAGAACTGTAGGGCAGCAAAGTTGTCCACTTATTGTACGTACAAGAGGGCACAGGCTCGAAGGTATCTGGCACAGCGGTTCGCCAATGGGAATGCTGATTAATGCTTTACGTGGTATGTACATTTGTGTGCCTCGCAATATGGTACAGGCGGTTGGTATGTATAATACGCTGCTGCAGGGTAACGATCCGGCTTTAATGATTGAATGTTTAAATGGTTACCGCCTTAAAGAAAAAATGCCTTCTAATTTATTGGCCTATTCAGTACCGTTAGGTATTCCCGAAATTATTAAAGAAGGTGAAGATATAACGCTTGTAAGTTATGGCTCTACATTGCGTATTGTAATGGATGCAGCAGACCGCCTGGAAAAATTAAATATAAGTTGCGAAGTTATAGATGTACAAACTTTATTGCCTTTTGATATTAATCACAACATAGTTGAATCTCTTAAAAAAACAAGCCGTATTGTTTTTATTGATGAAGATGTACCCGGCGGTGCAGCAGCGTACATGTTTAATAAAGTAATGGAAGAACAAAAAGGTTACAGGCATTTAGATGTGGCTCCACGAACAATTACAGGTAAAGCTCACCGGCCCAGTTATGGCAGCGATGGGGATTATTTCAGTAAGCCCAATGCAGAAGATGTGGTTGCGGTGGTGAAGGAAATGATGGCGGAATAATTTTTTAAATAATTTTAATTCTATGAAAAATTTTAAAGGTATTTATTTGATCTTTTCTTTTTTATCTTCAACCTTTTTCTCTCTTGCTCAAAACAGTTACTGGCAACAAGAGGTGAATTATAACATACAAGTAGAATTAAATACAGGCAATCATACACTTGCAGGGCAGATAAGCCTTGTTTACACAAACAATTCTCCAGATAAACTTAATTTTATTTGGTTTCATCTTTGGCCTAATGCTTACAAAGATAAAAATACAGCCCTCTTTAAGCAATTACAAAATTCAGAGAGTAGAAAAGAAAAAGTAGATAGTGTTACAGAAATGGGATTTATTACTGAATTGGATTGGAAAGTAAATAATCAAAAGGCAACAACAATACCTCATGAAGAATTTGGAGATATTGTAAAAGTTATGTTGCCAGAAATTTTGCTACCAGGAGGAAGTATTACTATTTCTACCCCTTTCAAAGTGAAATTGCCAGATTATTTTTCCAGACTGGGATTTAAGAATGCCGAACATATGATAACACAATGGTATCCTAAACCGGCAGTTTATGATGTGCTCGGGTGGCATCCAATTCCTTATCTTGATTTAGGAGAATTTTATAGTGAATTTGGTTCTTTTAAGGTTGATATAACTTTACCAGCAAACTATGTTGTAGCTGCAACTGGTACTTTATTGGATACTGATGAATATGAAAAATATAAAGAAATTGGAGCTAAAAATTATGCTGTAATAAAAACTGCAATTAATAATAATGATTCATCAGATTACAACAAACTCATTTCTAAATTGGAATGGTATAAACCTATGAAAAATTCTCTCACAAAAACCTTGCATTATTCTGCACAAAATGTCCATGACTTTGCATGGTTTGCCGATACAAACTTTGTGATTAATTACGATAATTTAAAATTGTATACTCAAAAAAGAGTTGATGCTTTTACATTTTATCATAAAGAAAGCATCGACAAGTGGATGATGAGTTGTAATTATGTAAAAGATGCAGTTTCATTTTATACCATTAATGTGGGAGAGTATCCCTATGCAGTAGTAAATGCAGTTGAGGGGCCAGTAAACAGCGGTTCTGGAGGCATGGAATATCCAATGGTAACATTAATCACACAGCCGGATGCAAGCCACGAACTGCTTGATGCAATTATAACCCACGAAGTTGGCCATAACTGGTTTTATGGAATATTAGGAAATAATGAGAGATTTCATGCATGGATGGACGAAGGAATGAATACTTTTTTTCAATACAGATATGAAGCAACAAAATATAAAGCAAATTCTATATTGCCACCAACCCCTTCAAATTTATTGAAACTGTCTGTGCCTGAATTTGAAACTGTCATTTACAAATCTTTCACTCAAATTAAAATTGAAGATAAGATTGATAAAGAAGCCACTGCTTATGAAACTGACGAATTATATGGAGGAAGTGTTTATATGAAAGCAGCAATGTGGATGCATTTACTTGAAACGGAAATGGGAAAAGAAGACTTCCAGAAGGGTATTGAAATGTATTTTGAGAAATGGAAATTTAAACACCCTTATCCTGACGATTTTCGGAAAATAATGGAGGAAGCAGCAGGTAAAAGTTTGAAAAAAATATTTAAACTGCTTAACCAAAAGGGAAGTTTTACCAGGGATGATTTTTAATAATATTTTTATATGCAACTTACACTCTACCAAATTGATGCATTTACCAATAAACTCTTTGGCGGCAACCCTGCCGCAGTTATTCCTTTACAAAAATGGCTGGAAACAGATTTGATGCAAAAAATTGCAGCAGAAAATAATCTTAGTGAAACTGTATTTTTTGTGCCTGCTTCAAATGCAGATGCCGATTATGAAATAAGATGGTTTACACCCGAAGTGGAAATTAATTTATGCGGCCATGCCACACTGGCAAGTGCCTATGTATTGTTTGAGCTGTTAGATTTTAAAAAAGAAGAAATTAAATTCAGCAGTAAAAGTGGAATATTAAAAGTTAAAAGAAACGACGAATTAATAACAATGGATTTCCCCAGCTGGAAGCCAGAGCGGTTGGATATTTACCCCAGCGATTTATCTAAAATTTTAGGTGATATTGAAATTGTGGGTGTTTACCAGCACAGAGATATACTGGTGGAATTATTAAATGAAGCCGCAGTAAAAAATTGTGTACCCGATTTTTCTTTAATGAAAAAGAGTATTGATAAAATGATCATTACGGCACCAGGCAGTACACGGTCAGACGGGACGTTAGATCGTGTTGATTTTGTATCCCGGTTTTTTGCACCTGGCGCAGGTGTAGATGAAGACCCTGTAACAGGTTCTGCACACTCTCAACTCATTCCTTTCTGGAGTGAAAAATTATCCAAAAACAAAATGCATGCACTGCAATTAAGCAAACGTGGCGGCGAAATTTTCTGTGAGCAATTGAATGCAGATAGAGTTGCCATGAGTGGTAACTGTGTTTACTACATGAAAGGCGGGATAGAGGTGTAAAAAAATACGCTTTTTATTTTCGTGTGCACCATTTTTAAAATTATCTTCCCTTTTAGTTTATTATACGTAATAATTTTACTCTTAAAAGTTTAGGAGGGAGCTCATCTTATTGCCCTATTAAATTACTGCAAAACAGCATTCTCCCTTAAAATCAATATCACCCAAATGTGTAATTGACCGGTATTGCTTAATTCTCCAATTTTACACTATCTCTTTTTATTTATCGAAAAACATTTCAGTATAAAAAAAACTATTGTTACCTGTAATGTAAAAATTTACTTACCATAAATCTGTTGTATGAAAAAAATATCACTTTATCTGTTAGCAAGTTTTTTAATTTCAAATATTACCGCTCAAAATGTTTTAGACAGGGTAAAAGGTAAAGCCAACCAAAGGGCAAGCAATAAAACTGACCGGGCAATCGACAAAGGTTTTGATAAAACAGAACAGGCGATTGACAGCCTTTTTAAAAAGAAACCAAAGAAAACAAAAAAAAATGCTGAAGAAACTGTACCGGCAGATAACAATTCAGCAAGTAAAAATGTTGCTGTAATTCCTGCAACCAACCCATCAACCGGTGTTGCCCAGGTAAATAGTTTTTCAGATTTTGTGCCAGG
>NZ_JANPCM010000291.1:0-2621 GCF_031430955.1 Ferruginibacter sp. | reverse complement strand
GGGTTTTCAAAATTCTGTGATAAAAAACTAAGTCGATTCGGTAATGCTTATTATCAAACGTTATTCTCTTTTGCCTGGCCTCAAAACAAAACCCCCTTCCCATTTCAACCAGAAAATTCTGCAGGTTGGTGATGATACTTTCTTCCAGATCGGATTCACTGTACGAAGGCTTTTCCTCTAATCCCAGGAACTCCAGCAAATAAGTATTACGAAATAAATCTTCTGGTTTCACATCATTTTGGACTATATGTTTTTTAAGGGTAACTTCCTTATCGGTACTAAGTCCGGTTCTTTCATACAAAAGGCTTTCAATGGCTCGTTTTAAATCTCTCACGCCCCAATTGCTTTGAATAGCATGAACTTCATAGAATCTGCGTTTAACGTCTGTATCAGCTTTTAAAAGCTCAATAAAATGGGAAAAGCTGAGGTTATTCAGCAATAGATTCAGATTGGCCGATTCATCCGGTTCTGGCAATATTGCAGACACTGTCTGCAAAATTTGGGGGTACGCCCTGTAAAAATCCCTGCATAAGTAAAGGTTACGTTCCTGTAACGATTTTACTCCCATTTTTAGGAGCCTTTTGGCGATAGCCTTGAAAAGCCCTAAGCCATAATCTGCCTTGTCTTTACCAGACTGCTCATACTCGACAATATAATATCCAATAATCCAATTACGAAGGGTTAAAGCTGTATTAACCTGCCTTTGAACTTTATTCAGGAAGAATGAATTCGTCTGTTGAATATTTGTTGCCAGGTATTCAAGATTGTTTTCGGAAGAAATATTTTCAATTGTTTTCATCTTTATATTTTAAAATGATCCGGTTTTTATCATAAACATTAGTCATAGCGGTGCCCCAACTTTTGCTTTAATAAAATCATATCAGCACTAACTTTTAAATCCAATATTTTAGCATAATGCTGTGTTTGTTTTATTGAGGAATGCCCAAGCATTTTTGAAACAGTTTCGATAGGTACACCATTGCTTAAAGTAATTGTTGTGGCAAATGTGTGCCGGGCAATATGTGAAGTCAATATTTTATCTATCCCACACATTGCTGCTATCTCTTTTAAATATCCATTCATCTTTTGATTACTTGGTACAGGTAAAGGCATATCCTTATTAATGCAAAGTGGATGATTTGAATATTTCTTAATCAATTGAGTTGCTGTAGGCAATAAAGGAATGGCAGATCTGGTTTCAGTTTTCTGCCTGTTTGTAAAAATCCATAATCCCCCATCTACACCTTTTGTAATTTCAGAAATTTTTAGTTTTTTAATATCTACGTAAGCCAAACCTGTAAAACAACAAAATAGAAACACATCACGAACCTGGCTTAACCGATCTATATCAAAACTCTTATTAGCCATTCGCTGTACTTCTTCTTCCGTGAGATAAACCCGGTTTACAGTTTTAATTTTTCCTTTATAATTTACAAAAGGATTTTTTATAATCCAGCCATTGGAAAGACATATCCTGATTATTTTCCCTAAATTTTTAATGTACTTAAGGGTTGAATTATTATTACACTTATTCGTAGTTCTTAAGTAGTAATCGTAATCAGTAATAAAGGCATTATCAACCTTTTCAATATTGATATCAGCAACTCCAAATTGGAATTTTAAAAAAGCCTGTGTATGCCGCAATGAAGTTTCATATCGTTTATGTGTGGCTGTTGCAAAGCCTTTACCGATTAAGCTTGCTACTTTGCTGTTATGATCTTTAAACAACTCAATAAGCATGTAAGATTTTTCTGACTTCCCCATCATTCTGTTTTTAAGGGATTCTGCTGTAATCAATTTCCCATTTTCGTGTAGATACCGATGTGCTTCATAAGCATCCGATTGAAGGTTATCAAGAAAAGCATTTAAGCTTTTGATATTCTCCTTTGTGCCGGTAGCTCGTCCGGAATGACTATTCCATTTTTCAGGCTCGCA
This sequence comes from Ferruginibacter sp., assembly GCF_031430955.1. Taxonomy (GTDB): domain Bacteria; phylum Bacteroidota; class Bacteroidia; order Chitinophagales; family Chitinophagaceae; genus Ferruginibacter. The sequence continues at coordinate 686 of NZ_JANPCM010000291.1, read as the reverse complement.
TTCCCTGTTGGTAGTTACCTCTGCCCGTTCTCCATCAACAGTAATTCTTAAGTAAACCGGTGCTAAACCTGATGTGTAATTTTTTTGCTTTTTCAGGTAAAAAAGCATGCTAAAATTTGTCTTCATGATTTTAATCATTTAGGTGAAACAAAATTAGCATTGCAGCAGAAGCAAAACAAGATGTTCATTTAGTTAACATGTTGAAATACAGTAAGTTAGAGCACTTCTGGTGAGTAAAGGGTTCGGGAGATATTACTCACCGAATCACTCACCAGAAATTTGTTATTCTATATATGTTTTGATAACCCTCTAAAAACAAAAAAGCCCGCAAACATTGAGTTTGCAGGCTTTTAGCATAATTTGGTATTGATTTTAGTGGAGCTGCAGGGAATCGAACCCTGGTCCAAACATATTCGCCGTAAGCCTTCTACATGTTTATTTAGTTATTAATTGTCGGGAAAAAGCAGGAACCTAACCAACCAACTGAATCCTTAGAAGAATAGTCTTAAGTACCGCTCACTTCATTGCGGCACAGCATTCCGTTTTGTTTTTAAGTCGGCGGCGGAACATGGTAACAGAACTGACCTGTTCGGCGGCCCTAATGGATGCTAATCTATCGATTAAGCAGCCATGGCATACTGAGTATTGCCATTTAAGTTGTTGAATATTCAGATTAAAGTGCTAAT
>NZ_JANPCM010000290.1:0-5258 GCF_031430955.1 Ferruginibacter sp. | reverse complement strand
CTCAGCCAATAGTTTTGAAGGACGGGCCTCGGAAAAAATTGCGTTAAGAAAATTGAGCGGCGAGATGTATAAATGAAATCGCTTACAGTAATGTAACAATTTGCAGCGTAAATAAATTTCAGCAGAGTGTTCATGTGGCGTTGGCGGGATAAAAGGGCGGAGCCATTCTTTTATCCTTGATTTTTTTGTTTCTTTTTTTATCAAGAAAAAAAGAAAAGAGAAAAATTAAAGATGGTTGAGTAAACACCAATAGCGACAATACTTTGTGATACAATTATTTCTTATTTTTATATCATCGCTACTAAATTAAAGCTCACAGTAAAAATTCATTAACGAAAAAGTCTACTAATGACATTTAAAATTTTTAATCTGCTTGCCGTATTATTATTAATTTCAACTGCTGCAAATGCACAAAAAAATAATAAAGGTGCAACAAAAGAAAAAACTAAAGAAGTGCCATTGCAAAAATTTCCTGATAAGGGATTTCCTGAAAATACATTCCCCATAGCAGATATTACTTTAATTCAGGTAGTACCGGATAGCACCCGGCTTGGTTACTTACAAAAAGGGTTGGGTGAAACTAAAGTAACTGCAATTCCGGATATGCCGCTTACAAGTTATTTTCAAAGCTATATTAATAAAAAATACGAAAGCAGTTATAATAAAGATGGGGTACATTTTTTATGGGTTTTAAAAAACGTAAGAATAAATCAACGACCTTTTGAATTTGGGGATAAGGCATACCTTTATTTTAATGCGGATGCCTATATTAGTAAAGATGGTAACAGTTATAATTTTGTGACCGCAGTTGATACACTGCTGATTGAAGGGGATGTAAATTATGATATCAATATGCATTACCGCAATATTAGAAATGCGTTACAACTATTATTGCAAACAACCATTGATAAGGGCCGCAATTTTACAGATACAGCCAATAGCTTTTTAGTTACCCAATTAATAAGCAAAGAACAGCAACGGTTTAACCTACCCATTTATACAGATACTTTATACAAAGAAGGTGCGTATGCCAATTTTAAAGAATTTTTAAATAATAGTCCTTCCATTATTGATTTTAAAACTGTTGTAGCAAATAAAAACAAAACAGTCATTATTGTCAGCGGAAAAGATAGTATACAACCTTGGGGTATTTGCCAAAAAGGCGAGTTATATAAATATCATCAAAGCAACTTAATTGCAATTGAAAAGCAGGCCAACGGATTTGTTATGAGTGATTATGTAAGCGGCATAAACCGTCGCAACCGAAATGTTTTAACAGCAGGCGTTGCTGGAGCATATACCGATATTATTGGTGGTGATATTCTTGGAAGAGCGTTAGCAAGGGCTGCATCAGAAAAACTAATAACTGTTACATCAGTACCCTATATTAAAAAGCATCAGCCAGAAGCATGCACTGTTAATATGGTAACCGGCGAATGGTTTTTTTAATGAGTATTTTTTTTGGTACTTATGTTTCTAAACATATTGATGGGTGTGCTGGAGTTGTAGTATCTAACCTGTCACTTTTTGAATAAATGAATGCTGTTTAATTCAGGTAACAAATTATTTGAGTGTTAAGGCAAATGGCATAAGCATAAGGTAAAAAAAATAATAAAAGACATTTCCAAAAAGAAAAGATTTTTTTTTAGAGGTAGTTCTGTAAGATACTCATCATAGGGGGATGAATATTTTATAAAGACAATTCCATCACATAATCTTTCATAAAATAACCATTGCCAATATCAAAATCGGCGGTTTCAATAACAGTAAAACCTATTTTTTTATAAAAATCTTGTGCAGGATTATCACGTTTCACCTGCAGTTGCAGGGCTTTCGCATTCTGCTGTTTTATTTCTTCAACAATAAAATTAATAATAAACTTACCGGTGCCTTTTCCCTGCTGAGTTGCCAGCACATAAATTTTATTCAACTTCCAAACCTGCGGTTTTGTTTGACTGTAAGATGCGAAAGCTACAGGCTTATTGTCTTCATAAATAATAATGAAAGTACAACCATCAATTTCCATTTGCTTTTGCAGGGAAGTTTCGCTGTAGATGAGCTGCAGCATATATTCAATTTGCTCTTTAGTTAAAAGCTGGGTGTACGTTTGTGGCCAAATAGCAAAAGTAAGTTGCCGTATAAGCGGAATATCTTTAACGGTAGCTTTTCTTATGACGAACATTTATTGAATAACTAATTTTAAATTAGGTGCAAACATTAAGCGGCCCTGTGCATCTTTAACCACCACATCAAAGAAAAATATTTCTTCGCCGGGTTTTAATTGTTCGGTAATTGTTTTTTTCCAAATTTCGGGCAGGGGAGTGGTTTTAAAAACATTGGCCACCATGCTGGTAATGGGTGATACTTTTCCGGTTTCTTCGTTTTCTGTTACTGCACGCCTTTTATACATGCACTGGTAAGAGGAAATGGTGTAAACAGTTTTTTTATCGTCGGTAATGGTTAAGGGCATTGTAACCAGTTGAACCGCTTCATCTACCGAAACTGTTGCAGCAGAATCGGACCGGCTGCCCAACGAACTTTTTAATTTGGGTGGTTTAAATTTTTGTACGGTTATTTCTTTGGGCTTGGTGGCAGGCTTTTGTGCAATAACCATATTTGTAATTATCAAAAAGCAAAATAAAACAGGTATATTTTTAAGCACGGGCATGAGTTTTTTGTAACAACGAATTTACGGACCAAAAAGTATATGAAAAGTTATATTAACATACCCTTGCATCACGGGTTTTTCATCTTGCTTTTGGCTTCAATGCACCACAGCAATTCGTTTATAAAACCTGCGGCTCTTTTATCCGTTGCAGCTTTGTCGGCAGGCGTACCGTTTTCATCAAATGCCTCCCTTACTTTTGGCACGGGGAACATGGCAGGTACCGTCCAGGCCTTTATCTTCCATAAAGAGAATTGTAAGGACGTAATTACCTGTGTACCACCAAAAATACCATCGGATACTGTTGAAATAGCTACCGGTTTTCGGTGCCATTCATCATACAAGAGATCTACCACATTTTTTAAACTTGCCGGGTAACCTCCGTTGTATTCAGGTGTAACAATTAATGCACCATCCGCAGCTTTTATTTTTTCAGCAAATTCAATTACCTCTGAAGTGGGATTTTTTTGTAACCGTAAACGTTCATCAAACAAAGAAAAATTGTATTCTTTTAAATCCAATATTTCGGCAGTAGCCAGGTTATTGGTTTGCAGATAGTTTTTAAAATATAAAGCAACCCTGTGGCTGTTTCTGTCTATTCTTACACTCGATGATATTATGGCGATATGCGGCATTCTATTTTTGTATAAATTTAGTGAAGTATATTACGTTGGAGGTAAGTATATTGATTTGCTAAAAAACTTCTCCTTATTGTGCCATATTCAACATTTCCTCCCTATCTTTGCCGCCCAAAAAAGAACAGTTCTCTTTTTTAAACATTTCCCACAAGGTTCAAAAAGTTTCCAAAATTTTGGAACACCAGCAGGGAGTAACTAAAAACAAGTTATATAATGCCAAAGGTTAAAACCAACAGCAGCGCTAAAAAGCGCTTTAAAGTTACCGGCACCGGTAAAATTACTTTCCAAAAAGCTTTCAAACGTCACATTCTTACAAAAAAAAGTACCAAACGCAAGCGCAACATGCGTAAAGACGGTGTGGTTAGCGATGCTAATATGCACTTTGTAAAAAGACTACTGGGATTGAAATAAGCCCCCCATCCCCTGAAGGGGAGATAAAGCGAAAGGAAAAATAAACTACAAAAATTAAAAAAATTAGAATATGCCACGTTCAGTAAATGCAGTAGCCAGCAGGGCACGCCGCAAAAGAATATTAAAAAAAGCAAAAGGTTTTTACGGCAAGCGTAAAAACGTATATACAGTTGCCAAAAACGTTTTAGAAAAAGGACAAACCTACGCTTATGTAGGCCGTAAACTTAAAAAGAGAGAATACCGTGGTTTATGGATTGCACGTATTAATGCAGCAGTAAGGGCGGAAGGTATTACTTACAGCGAATTCATACACAAATTAGCTACAAAAAATATTGATTTAAACCGTAAAGTTTTGGCCGATTTAGCAATGAACGAGCCTGAAACATTTAAAAAATTAATAGAGTCGGTAAAATAATTATTGGCTCAGCATTTTATTATAACCGGGTGTAAAAAAATTACACCCGGTTTTTTTATTCATAATATTTTCAATGGCCTACATTTGTAAAAAATTTTACTAACCGTAATTAATCCTCAACAGTAAATGGATAATACTTACAACGACCTGGTACAGCAAACCTTTAACTTTCCGCAGGAAGATTTTAAAATTAAGAATGAGTATTTGCAGTACAACGACCTTGACATAAAAGCGCTGATAGATAAATACGGCACCCCATTAAAACTTACTTACCTGCCAAAAATTGGCAAACAAATTAATAAAGCAAAAACAATGTTTGCCAATGCTTTTAAAAGGCATAAGTACGAAGGCAAATACAATTACTGTTACTGTACCAAAAGTTCTCACTTTTCCTTTATTGTAGAAGAAGCATTAAAAAATGATATTCATTTAGAAACTTCTTATGCTTATGATATTGATATTTTTAAAAAACTGTACGCCAAAAAGAAAGTTAATAAAGATACTTATGTTATTTGCAATGGCTATAAACAAAAGCCCTACACCAACCGTATTGCAGGATTGCTGAACAGCGGATTTAAAAATGTAATCCCTGTTTTAGATAATGTAGAAGAATTAAGGGCTTACATTAAATCTGTAAAAGTGCCTTTTAATTTAGGTATTCGTGTGGCGGCTGATGAAGAACCTAACTTTCCTTTTTACACCTCACGTCTGGGCATAAGAGCAAAAGATATTTTAGAATTTTATGTAGATAAGATTGAAGGTAACGAACACCGTTTTCAGTTAAAGATGCTGCACATCTTTTTAAATAAAGGTATTAAAGATGATATTTATTACTGGAGTGAATTAAACAAGGTAATTAATTTGTATTGCCAGTTAAAAAAGATTTGCCCCGAGCTTGATTCTATAAATATTGGTGGAGGCTTTCCAATAAAACATTCGCTGGGTTTTGAGTACGATTACCAGTTTATGATAAATGAAATTGTGCGTAATATTAAAGTGGCCTGTAAAAAAAGTAAAGTGCCGATGCCGCATATTTTTACTGAGTTTGGCAGCTACACGGTAGGAGAGAGCATGGCGCATATTTATAGTGTAGTGGGGCAAAAAGAGCAGAACGACCGGGAAACATGGT
>NZ_JANPCM010000289.1:0-1591 GCF_031430955.1 Ferruginibacter sp. | reverse complement strand
TTAATTAAAGCCACTGGCGCTTCTTTCTCTAATAAATATTTGTAAATAAATTTTGTTTTTAAGTTTAGAAAATGCAAACCTTTATTGCCTGGCCAGCCGTGTCTTCCTCCGGGGTAAATCATAAATTCAAAATCTTTTTTTGCATCCTGCAATTTACTTATCAGCTGCAGGCTGTTTTGCAGGTGTACATTATCATCAATTACGCCATGCACAATTTGCAAACCGCCTTTGTATTTGTCAATATAATTCATCACATTACCGGTTTTGTAACCTTCTGCATTGTTAGCAGGTGTACCCATAAAGCGTTCGGTGTAATGTGTATCGTATAAAGTCCAGTCGGTAACACTGCCACCGGCCATACCATAAGTAAATACATCGCTGTATTTTGTAAGTGCCAGGCAACTCATATAACCGCCGTAACTAAAACCTGTAATGCAAACTTTTTTGGGGTCAGCGCTGCCGTTAGCTATTAGCCATTTTACCATGGTGCTGTAATCTTTCAACTCCCAATCGCCTAAATTATGATACATATAATTCACCCCTTCTTTACCAAAATGGCCACTGGCCCGGTGATCCATTGCTACCTGTATCAATCCCTCTTTAGCATACCATTGCTGGGTACCGTTTAGTTGAAAGGCATCACTTACAGTACCTGCATTAGGGCCGCCGTAAATAGAAATTAAAACCGGGTATTTTTTTCCGGCTTCCATATTTACCGGCCAGGTAACTTTCATGGGTAAATCATATAAACCATCATCGCTTTTTACTCTTATTAATTCCGTTTTAGCAAGATTATAGGTATCGAAATCTGCTCCTTTTGCATCACCCAACTCTTTAATAATTTTTCCTTTATTATTTACCAATACCATTTTATTAGGTGTGGTACTGTTGCCATAAGTGGTAATAAAATATTCGCTGTTGGGGGAAGCATTTATAAATGCATGATTGAAATTACCAAAAGTTAAACGTTGCAGTTTTTTTCCATCAATATTAACCCTGTAATAATCTCTTGTGGCAGAATTTTCTTTACTTCTTGCAGTAAAATAAACAATGCCATTTTTTTCATCTACATAATTTAAATCGGTAACAGTAAATTTTCCGCTGGTAATGGCATTAATTAATTTACCATTCATGTCGTAATAATATAAATGTTTCCACCCAGTTGCATCGCCGGATAAAATAAACCCCTTGCCATTTTTTAAAAAACTAATGCGGTCGTTATCGTCTAAATCAATCCAGGTTTTTTGCGTTTCGTTATAAAATTCTTTTTTAGCACCAGTCGCAGGGTTTACTTCGTAAATAATAAGATTATTTTGCAAACGGTTCATCCATTGTACCAATAATGTATTGCCATCGGGTTTCCAGTAAGGCATACCAAAATACTGGTCATCTTTTTCATTAAAATCGCTCCACACAGTTGCGCCACCGTCCGGCGATACAACACCTACTTTTACTTCGGGGTTTGGGTCACCCACTTTTGGATATCTTGTTTTCTCTACTAAACCATGCTGGCCGGTACCATCGGTAATTATAAACTCAGGCACTTTACTGTCATCACTGCGGAAGTAGGCAATTTTTTTGCTGTCGGGGC
>NZ_JANPCM010000288.1:0-13823 GCF_031430955.1 Ferruginibacter sp. | reverse complement strand
ATCAACAGGCAGATTTTGTGGCGCAACATTTTTAAAGTAAACAGGGTAATCATATTCTTTAATTACTTTACCGTCTTTCTTTTGTAATCTAAATAAGCCTTCATATTGCTCCACTGTATCTTTTTTATAAGTAACATCTTTAGCCTGGCTCAATCCTTTAAAAATACCTGCCGTTGTACCATGTACCTGCCTGTTAGTATAATTATCTGCCCAAATGGTAAGTGCTGTTCCGTTTTGTTTAAACACTGCCCAAAACATAACCACCGCTGCAAAAATTGCAAGCAATGCTGCGATGGGGCGTTTTTCTTCAGCGGCAGCTCTAAAATATAAAGACGAATAAAAATAAATAACCGGTATGCAGGCAAAGATGAAAGCATCGGTAGAGTCGGAGCCAAAGATAGAACTGTCTGGGTTAGCCGCACTTGCGGTGCCTTTTATAAGCCATCCAATTATACCGGCAATTACAGCAGGTATAAATATGGTAAGTACAATTTTAGAAAAAGGCATATCTTCTTTGGCCATCGGCTTTCTTATATCACCGGAAGTATAATGTTTGGTACCCAGTATAAAAATGATAACACCCAGAAACATACCCACACCTGCAGCAACAAAAGCATATTTCCATCCCCATACAATTATAATTGCAGCACTAAAAAAATTACAAATGAATGCACCAATATTAATACCCATGTAAAAAATATTATAGCCCTCATCTTTTCTTTTTTCAAACTGAGGGGTGCTGTATAAGTTGCCCAGAAGTGTACTGATGTTGGGTTTAAAAAAACCATTACCCACAATTACCAGGGTCATGGATAAATACAGCATGGGCAGGTTGTGTACTGCCATCATGCAATAACCTGCACCCATCATCAGTCCGCCGGCAATGATAGATTTGCGGTAGCCAAAATAACGGTCGGCTAATAACCCTCCAATAAACGGTGTAAGAAAAACCAGTGCGATAAAAGTACCATACAAATCAGAAGCTTCGCTGTTCGTCATGGCAAAACCATGTTCTACATTTTTGAGGTAGAGCAAAAAAATACCGATCATCAGGTAATAACCAAAGCGTTCCCACATTTCGGAAAAGAATAAAAAGGGAAGGGCTTTGGGATGTTTTGCGGCGCTGCTCATGCTTTGTTTTTTATATGGTAAGATAAATAAAAAAAGGCGACTTTTTTAAGTAGTCGCCTTAAGTATAGAAAAAGAAAAATTAATTTTCTGAAAGATTCATAAGCTTTTGTAATTTTCTTGTAAGCAAAAATAAAATTAAGGATGCAACTCCCGAAAGAATAACAAAAAGAATAAAAAAGTCATAAAGATTTTCCATTTTATATCCTAAAAACGCTGTTGTTTTTCCTGCTTCAGGATACAATGCACTTAATACACCGGCAAGTTTATTGGCAAATGCATTTGCCAAAAACCATACTGCCATCAATAAGCTTGCATATTTTAACGGAGATAATTTATTTACTAAAGAAAGACCGATTGGTGATAAACACAACTCACCGCAAGTATGCAAAAAATATAAACTCGTTATCCATAACATACTTACTTTAATTCCTGGTTGTAAATTTTTAACACCCACTGCAATTACTAAGTAACCTATTGATAATAGCAAAAGGCCAATGGCCATTTTAGTTGGACTGGATGGTTCATATTTTCCCAACTTAATCCAAAGCCAGGCAAATAAAGGTGCAAGCGAAACAACAAATACGGAATTTAATGACTGAAATGCTCCAGCTCCAATTTCCTCTACATTCCAGTTACTTTCCCCATTCAAATAAAAATTCACATTAAAATAAAGAAGTCCTATTGCTATTATTGCCATTACTATTTGAGCACCAATTAGTAAAGATTTATCATGCTCTCTTAAATTTTTAATTGCTTTTTTCCATAGTACTCCCACATATGCTAATAAACCAAGTGATATTAAATTAATTGCCCAAACAGGAACTGATAAATTTAATCTTCTGTTAGTTTGTTCATCTGTAAAAAAAGTTAATGACGCACCAGCCTGTTCAAAAGCACTCCAGAAAAAAACAACAAAAAAAGCCACTGAAAAAATTACTACAATCCTTTGCTTTTCAATTTTGGAAAGTGTTTTATCGCCAAAAATCAGAAATGCAATTAAAATTAATGCACCAATTAGTAAGTAAAATATGTACGAAAATACTTTAGCATCTAAATATACCATCCCAACAAAAAGAGCCGCTAAGCCAGCTAAACATAATGATGAAGTAATTGGGTTTTTCAAAAATGCAGGCATATTTTTTTGTTCATTACCAAGGTCATTTCCGGCGGGGTCCTTTAAATATTTATCCTGATAAATTTTTTGAATTATTACGCTTAGCACCATTCCAATACCAGCAATTAAAAAGGACCATTTGAAATCTGCTGGATTTCCAGTTTCACCTACCATACTGCACAAAATCGGACCTAAAGCACCTCCAACATTAATACCCATGTAAAAGATTGTGTATGCCGGGTCAATTCTTCTATCACCTTTTGGATACATTTGACCAACTAAAGAAGAAATATTTGGTTTAAAAAACCCATTTCCGGTAATCATAAACCCTAAACCTGTAAAAAATAAAAAGGTAGAAACATCTGGCGACGATTGATAAAGAGAGGCACAGAAAAAAAGTATAAATTCTCCTAATGCCATCAAAATACCCCCAGTGATAATAGACCTTTTGTTTCCCCAATACCGGTCGGCAATAATGCCACCAATTAAAGGAGTTAAGTAAACCAAGCTTGTATAACTACCATATAGTTGAGATGCCAAAACCTTATCAAAAAGTAAAGCTTTGGTCATAAATAGTATAAGAATGGCTCTCATTCCATAATAGTTGAACCTTTCCCACATTTCCGTAGCAAATAATACGTACAATCCTTTCGGATGTCCTTGTTTTTTTACTGCCTGATCATTCATAATTAGTAGTTTTAAATGCTTGTTTAGTTTGTTTTAATACTCCAAAATAGTCATTTTCTTTTTAGTACAATCAATTTATACGCTTCAATTTTAAAACAAAAGGTTACAATAAATTACCATTTATAAAATTATTCTTGAAATGCGCCACCATAATTTTAAATTCGCAGTCTTAAATTTTTAACCCATTTAATATTGCTACTCAATTCATGAATATTCTTTTAATTGGCTCCGGCGGCAGGGAGCATGCATTTGCCTGGAAACTGTCTCAAAGTAAATTATGTAATAAATTATTTATTGCACCCGGTAATGCAGGCACTGCTTTGTGCGGTACTAACCTGCCTGTGGCAGTAAACGATTTTGAGTTGCTGGCTTCTGCATGTACTGCAAATAATGTAGATATGATTTTAGTGGGGCCAGAAGAACCTTTAGTGAAAGGCATTTACGATTTTTTTAAAAATAATGAAGCTACTAAACATATAGCTGTAATTGGCCCTTCTAAAGCTGCGGCACAGTTAGAAGGTAGCAAAGCATTTGCCAAGGCTTTTATGAAGCGCCATAATATTCCCACCGCTGCTTATGGAGAATTTACCGCCGCAAACTATGCTGCCGGGGTGGAGTATTTAAAAGGCCATTCGTTACCGGTAGTTTTAAAAGCCGATGGTTTGGCAGCTGGTAAAGGGGTTTTAATTTGTAAGAGTAATTTAGAAGCGCTATCAGAATTTGAGCTGATGCTGCACCAGTTAAAATTTGGTGATGCAGGAAAAAAAGTAGTGGTAGAAGAATTTTTAAATGGCATTGAATTAAGCATTTTTGTGCTTACCGATGGCGAAAATTACCTGTTGCTGCCCGAAGCAAAAGATTATAAAAGGATTGGGGAAGGGGATACTGGCCTTAATACCGGTGGCATGGGAGCGGTAAGCCCATTACCATTTGTTGACGAAGCTTTTTTACAAAAGGTGAAAGAAATAATTATTGAACCAACCATTGCCGGCCTTAAAAAAGACCAGTTAGAGTATAAAGGGTTTATATTTTTTGGGCTGATGAATGATAATGGGGAACCAAAAGTTATTGAATACAACTGCCGCATGGGCGACCCTGAAACCGAAGTAGTAATACCCCGTATAAAAAACGATTTGGTAGAATTACTTATTGCCACCACACAACAAAAATTGCACGAAATAGCCATTGAAACAGACAGCCGGTCTGTCGCCGCAGTAGTTGCCGTTAGTGGCGGCTATCCCGGCGATTTTAAAACAGGCATACCCGTACTGGGTCTTGATAACGAGGTTTTTCAAAGCAGCCTCATGTTTCATTCTGCTACCAAAATAAAAAAAGATGAGGTAGTAACAACTGGCGGCAGGGTGCTGGTGGTTACATCATTTGGTAATACAATTGCTGAGGCTGCCGAACATTCAAATTATATGCTGGAGCAATTGTATTTTGAAGGCATATATTTTCGCAGTGATATTGGTTACGAATTTGAATAAACACATTCGCCAATCCATTAAACGTTGGCAAATAATTTTTTAGTTTTGAAGTTCACTTTTTAAGCCCGTTTAAAAAATCTCACAAATCTTTGAAAAATAAAAAAATTGCCGTTGTTAATTCAAATAATTTACGCCAACTTTGCCTGCATCAAATTACGTACGATTTTCACTTTATAAAATATGTGCCTCTTTAACTTTTTTACACAGGAAATTGCGATTGACCTGGGTACTGCCAATACCCTCATTATACACAACGATGAAGTGGTGGTAAATGAGCCTTCTATTGTGGCGCTCGACCGAAACAATCCTAAAAATATTTTAGCTGTGGGTAAAAAGGCATTAATGATGCATGAAAAAACCCACGAAAGCATCCGCACCGTTAGGCCCTTAAAAGACGGTGTAATTGCCGATTTTAATGCCGCCGAGTTAATGATAAGGGAAATGATCAAAATGATCTATCCTAAAAAACCTTTGTTTGCCCCAAGCTGGAGGATGATGATCTGCATTCCATCTTCTATTACCGAAGTTGAAAAAAGAGCTGTAAGGGATAGTGCAGAACAGGCAGGCGCAAAAGAAGTTTATTTGATACATGAGCCTATGGCTGCGGCTTTGGGTATTGGTATAGATGTAGAAGAACCGGTGGGAAATATGATCATTGATATTGGCGGTGGTACAACCGGTATTACCGTAATTGCGTTGGCAGGTATTGTTTGCGACCAAAGCATTCGTATTGCAGGCGATGAATTTACTGCAGATATTATGGAAGCTTTACGCCGTTATCATAGTTTATTAATTGGCGAACGCACTGCCGAGCAAATAAAAATTCAGGTAGGCAGCGCCATGAAAGATTTAGATAATCCTCCTGATGATATTCCTGTAAACGGAAGAGATCTGGTTACCGGTATTCCTAAACAGGTTATGGTAAGTTACCAGGAAGTGGCCGAAGCCTTAGATAAAAGTATTTTTAAAATTGAAGAAGCTATTTTAAAAGCTTTGGAAACTACACCACCCGAACTGGCATCTGATATTTACCGCCGTGGTTTATACATTACCGGTGGTGGCGCTTTGTTAAGAGGGTTGGATAAAAGATTACAGGCAAAAATTAAATTGCCGGTGCATGTTGCCGATGATCCGTTAAAGAGTGTGGTACGTGGTACAGGTATTGCGTTAAAGCATTACGACAGGTATCCGTTTGTGATGAGATAATTTACAATAATTAGGAATTAGGAATTTGTAATAAGGATTGCAATACTCCCAATTCCTAACTCCCAATTCCTAATTCCTTACACTTGTGCGTAATATTTTTCTTTTCATTAGCCGCTATTCTACTCTCCTTTTTTTCCTGTTGCTGCAGGGATTTTGTATTTATTTAATCGTTCATTACAATACGTATCATACAGCCGTTTTTAGCAATACTACCAACCAGCTCACAGGTAAAGTAAATGAACAGTATAATAAGATTGAGGATTTTTTTTATCTCAAAAAAACAAACGATTCATTAGTTAAGGCCAATGAAAGATTGTACAATAAACTGCGGGCCGATTTTCAATTACCCGATACGGCAGGCAAAGCAGTTATTGATACCCTTAAAATTGATTCGCTGACACAATACAGAAAATATAATTACCTGCAGGCAACTGTAATTGAAAACTCTGTAAACTTACAAAGTAATTTTATTGTATTAAACCGGGGTAAGCGGGGCGGATTAAAAATTGGTATGGGTGTTATTGATATTAATAATGCAGTAGTAGGAAGTATTACAGATGTTAGTGATGATTATGCCATTGTAATGAGCTTGCTGCATAAGGACAGCCATGTTGATGGCATGCTGTTAAAAGGTAATGGTGAAACAGGCACTGTTAACTGGGATGGAAAAATCCCCAATATTTTATCAATGAACCGCATACCTAAGAGTGCAAAGGTTGCTGCAGGCGATACTATAATATCAAGCGGCGTTAGCACCACTACAATTCCAAAAGGTAAAATACTGGGCTTTATAACAGAAGTATTTGCAGAAAAAAGCAGTAATAATTTTTTAATAAAATTAAAGTCGGCAGCAAATTTTTATAACCTGCAGTATGTTTATGTAATTGACGATAATCAGCAGGAAGCTATTAATCAATTATTAGAAAAAGCAAAACAACAGGCAAAATAAAGAAACAGTCTTTGCCTTTGGCAAAAAACGGAATTGCCACGGAAACACAGCAACACGGAAAATATTAATACATTTTTCGTGTTGCTGAATATAAAACTAATAAACCCGTTTTTGTGTTTCCGTGCCCTCTGTGGCGTAATTTTCACCGCAGGTGAAAAAATAAAAAATATTAAATGAGTACAGTAGTAAAAAATATTATCAGGTTCATGCTTTTTATTTTGGTACAGGTTTTTGTACTGGATAATATTCACCTGCACCAAATGGTAACGCCGTACTTATATTTTTTATTCATTTTATGGCTGCCTTTTAATATGAACCGAATCTTGCAGCTAATTATTGCTTTTGTATTTGGTTTTACGCTGGATAGTTTTAACCACAACCCGGGCTTTAATGCTGCGGCATGTGTTTTAATTGCTTATTTAAAACCCCACCTTGTAAACTTATTAATACCCCAGGAAGGGGCAGATGATAATTATGAAGAACCTTCTATTAAAAGTATGGGAGGTTTTCTGCCTTATTTTATTTATGTTGCCGTACTCACAATAATTCATCACACCTGGCTGTTTTTATTACAGGCATGGCAGTTTGGTAATATTTGGTATTTTTTGGTAAAAATAATTGTATCAACCGCCATTAGTTTACTGCTGATAATAATTACCGAATTGTTATTTGTTCGTAAACAAAAATTCAGAACAAACACAGTGTAGCGAATGGTGAATGGTCAATCGTCAATAGTATAAATCGAAAATCTAAAATCATAAATCCCAAGTGTCTGTCTTTAATCAGTCTCGTAAAAATGTAATTATGCTGGTGTTTATCGGCATGATGCTGATAATTATTTTACAGCTGATGAACCTGCAGTTATTTTCTCCCAAATACAAATTGGCTGCAGATGACCAGGGCATTTTTAGAAAAGTAATTTACCCCGACAGGGGAATTGTGTACGACCGTACCGGAAAATCTATTTTACAAAACACTACTATTTTTGATTTGATGGTTATACCCAATAAAATTAAGGGTACCGATACCATGGCTATCTGCAATATTTTAAATATTGATACCGCTGAGTTTAGGAAACGGATGGAGAACATTGTTTTTAAATACAAAAGTTACCGGCCATCTATTTTTGAAGCCTTACTGAGTAACGAAAAAATGGCTAAGCTTTCGGAAATACTTTATAAAGTAACACCGGGGTATTATTTACAGGAAAGATCGGTAAGAGATTATCCTTATGATGCCGCAGGAAATATTTTAGGCTACTTAAGTGAGGTGGACAGCAACATTTTAAAAAATCCAAAATACACCGGTTATGTAATGGGAGATTATATTGGCAAAACCGGTTTGGAAAGAACTTACGAAAATGTAATGCTCGGTCAAAGGGGAATTGAGTTTTGGAAAAAAGATAAAGTGGGCAGGCTTACCGAAAGATTAGAAAAAGGAAAGTTTGACACCACTGCTGTTGCCGGGCAAAACATGCACACATCACTGGATATTGAACTGCAGGAGTTGGGAGAAAAATTAATGGAAAATAAATTAGGTTCTATTGTAGCAATAGACCCCCGTACCGGTGGCATTTTATGCATGGTAAGCAGCCCCACCTTTAAACCAAAATTATTAACCGGTGCCGAAAGAAAAAAACACATTGCAGAATTATTATTAAATCCGGCATTGCCATTATTAAACCGAACAGTTGGCGCAACTTATTCTCCGGGCTCAACATTTAAAACTTTGCAGGCATTAATCGGTTTGCACGAAGGTGTAATTGAAACCAGCACCAGGTTTACCTGCTCCGGTGCATTTTATGGTTGCGGCAGTGGCAGGCCAATGAAGTGTTTGGATTATGGCACATTCGATTTACGCAGTGCCATCACTATTTCGGACAATACCTATTTTGCCAATGTAATGCAAAGGGTGATTACAAATCCCAAGTATCCCAATCAGGATAGCAGCCTGAATGTATGGAGCCGTTATATGCAGGCTTTTGGTTTGGGCCATAAATTAGGGGTTGATGTACCATCTGAAAAACGTGGATTGATACCCAATGCTGCCTATTACAATAAAATTTACGGAACAGGTAAATGGAATTATTGTACGTTTCGTTCTGTAAGTATTGGCCAGGGTGAAGTGGACGTAACACCTATGCAGGTGGCAAACGAAATGGCTTATATTGCTAATAAAGGCTGGTATAAAACACCGCATTTAATTGATTCTATTGAAGGGGGTGATAAATTTAATATGCTTGCAAATTTTAAAGAAAAGCATAATACCGTTGATATACCCGACAGTATTTTTGAAGCAGTGCATGATGGTATGCAGGGCGTGGTGGACAGGGGAACCGGTATCGCAGCAAAAGTTGCCGGTATAAATATTTGTGGTAAAACCGGAACGGTAGAAAATTATTACCGGGGTGTAAAGCAACCCAATCATGCTTTTTTTGCAGGCTTTGCACCAAGAGAAAATCCTACAATTGCCATTATGTGTGTGGTAGAAAACAGCGGCCGCTTTGGCGGTACTTATGCTGCTCCTATTGTAGGGTTAATGATTGAAAAATATTTAAACGATTCTATACCTGATAAAGCGAGGATTGCCAGAATCGATCAATTATCTAAATTAAATCTTATTCCTTCCAGGATTTATGATGAAATGAAAAGACAGGATTCATTAAGGCATTCTAAAGACTCGGCTTATCTTGTAGCAAAAGGCTACATCAAAATTATAAAAGATACTTTGGGTATGGATGATAGTGATGAAGAGGAAGCTATGGATAAATTAAAAAAAGATAAAGAAGATCAAAAAAAAGAACAACCAAAAAAAGACAGTAACGATAACAAAATAAAAATAAACACAGATGCAATTTTGCCCAACGAAAAAAAGAAACCCGAAATAAAAGATTCAGTAAAGCCGTGAGCAATGAGCTTTGAGAAGTGAGCCTTTGTTACTCACCGCTCATGGCTCACCGCTCATGGCTCACCACTCACCCTCATGTATCAAAAAAATCCTTCCATATCAAAAGGCATCGATTGGGTAATGATTTGGCTTTACGCCATACTGGTAATGATTGGCCTGCTCTGTATTTTTTCGGTAGAATATAAAAGCGGCGACCCGGTACTGCAAACCTTTTTAGGATTTAAAAAAGAATACAGCAAGCAGTTTTATTTTTTTATTGTCAGCATAATTGTAGGCATATTTATTTTACTTACCGACAGTAAATTTTTTACTGCCACCGCCAACCTTGCTTATGCCTTTGGTATTTTACTTATACTGGCCACTTTTGTAGTGGGTAAAGAAGTAGGCGGATCAAAAAGCTGGATACCATTAGGCTTTATGAATATTCAGCCGGTGGAAGTTTGTAAAATATTTACATCGCTGGCGCTGGCAAAATATTTATCGCTGCCCGAAACAAATTTTCATAAAACACAAACACAATTAATTGCAGCAGCTATTGCTTTTAGCCCGGCAATTTTATCGGTGTTGCAAAGCGAACCAGGTGCAGCAATTGTTTATTTTTCGTTCGGTATTGCTTTTTACAGAGAAGGATTGCCTACCATGTACCTCATCATTCTTTTTTCTTTTGCCATACTTATAATTGCCAGCATTGTAATACTGCCCAATACTTTATTTATTGCCCTCACCATAATTGCGGCGCTGTTTATTTTTTTATACAGAAGAAAAATAAAAAGAGATAAAGGCTTTTTAATTTCTATTGCTGCAGTGTGGATTTTATGCGTAGGTGTACAAAAATTTTTGGTGCCTGCTTTATTTGAAAGTGTACTTAAGCCGCATCAGATAGTGCGTATATTTTCCACCTTTGGGATAGATGATTATAAATTTAAAAGTGCAGAACGTACTGCCGATATTCAAAAAGAATTTGCTAAGCTTGGTACTGCAAAAAAGAAACCCGGCGAAAAAGTAGAAAGCTATAATGTGAAGCAATCTAAGATTGCCATTGGCAGCGGCGGTTTTTGGGGTAAAGGGTATCTGCAGGGTACACAAACCCGTGGTTCGTTTGTACCGGCGCAAAACACCGATTTTATTTTTAGTTCCGTTGGAGAAAATTTTGGCTTTTGGGGTTGTGCAGTTTTAATGCTGCTGTATTTTGGTTTAATGCTGCGGTTAGTTTTTTTAGCCGAAAGGCAACGCAGCACTTTCAGCCGTGTATATATGTATTGTGTGGTGGGCATTTTATTTTTTCATGTGGCGCTTAATGTTTGTATGACGCTTGGCCTTGCACCATCACCCGGTATTACATTGCCACTACTCAGTTACGGCGGCTCTTCATTAATAACTTTTACCGTTTTATTATTTATATCCATCAAGCTGGATGCCGACAGAGGGATGATATTGAGGTAAAGGGCAGCCCCCATCCCCTGAAGGGGAGCATACGCTGCTATATCCAACTTCTTTTCAATTACTTTTGCAGTTAACTATTTTATATAACAATACCCCGTAAATAATCAGGGTCAAAATTCTCCATCATCTTCTTCATTTCCTTCCGCCAACAGGCGGAGAGATAGAGGGGGCTGTGGCTCGGCATCATGAAAATAATTCCACTCAGCGAAGGCGCATTCACCATTGATAATACCAAACAGTTTGTTCCTTTTAATAAAGACAAAGATGATCTGCAGCAAAGGCCCATTGGCAGTTTGCTGGTAGAAATACAGCCCTTTGTAATAGTTACTGCAAAAGATATTTTGGTAATTGATACCGGCCTGGGTTTTACTAATCCCAACGGCAGTTTACAAATTCATCAAAATCTTTTGGATAATGGCATTAACCCTTTAGAGGTTACAAAAATTTTATTAAGCCATCTGCATAAAGACCATAGCGGTGGCGTAAGTAAGGAAGATAAAATTTTACAACATCGGTTTATCAGTTTCCCTAATGCCATGTATTATGTAAACAAAGATGAATTTGATTCAGCCATGGCAAAAGGCAAACCTTCTTACACTCCGGCAGAATTTGAAATTTTAGGTGATAGCGATAAAGTAATTTTTACGCAGGGCAATGGTGTTATTGATGATTATATAAAGTACGAAGTAACCGGTGCACACTCACCCTTTCACCAGGTTTTTTGGATTGAAGAAGATGGACAGAAAATATTTTTTGGCGGCGATGTGGCACCGCAACTGCAGCAAATGAAAAATAAATTTGTAGCCAAGTACGATTACGACGGAAAAAAATGTATGGAGCTTCGCCAGCAATGGTGGCAACAGGGGCAACAGGAAAAATGGACCTTTTTATTTTATCATGATATTAAAACGCCGGTGGTGGAGTTTTAGGTATAAAGATATCTTCTGAGATCTTTGTTATTCTGATGCCTGTTATTCTTTTTTTGCTTTTTGTAAAACGTGTAATAGCACAGGATGTGCGATAGAATAATGCAACAAAAAAATATTTTTTCAAAACGGCCCCCTTATTTTAGTTACTAACTTTTGAGACAAGGATATTAATCAATTTATCATCTGTAGGCTTAGGTAATTTTTTTGCTTTTAACGAAACATATAATTCGTATAAAAAAAAGCCTCTATCAGCTATTTGTAATGAAATTCCTGCGATAAAATCATTCAAATAACTTTTTTGCCTATCAATATTTTCTTCGGTTTTTGCATGTAGTTCCTGCCTTGTACAGGCTCTAATAATACATGCTCTTATAATGGCTTCATTGTATCTGGCTCCGGCTGGTAAATATGCATCAATAGCCAATATCTTGTAATAGGGATTTAATATGCCTAATGTAATAATATTAGTTTTGTTGTCAACTTCAGGACCCCCAATAATTCTTAAATGATGTATGCTTGCCGCTATTGCTATAAACAAATCAGCTTCACTAACAGATTGACTATCAAAAAAAATAGAGCCTCCAAGAAATGCTTGCTTTGTTGATTCCGTATAATCAAAGAAAACATTATTGGTTAGTCCTTCTTTTTTACTGCCCTGCAATTCGCTATATCTATTTCTTAAGGATGTAATAAATAGTTGACTATCATGTTTCTTTTCAGTTATTAATTTTTGCAGAATGTCTTTTTCATTACACCATGGACAATTTTTCTCATCCCAATCAGGCAGGTTTATTTTTTCTATAGATGTTACAATATGTTGAATCGGATTTTTACCCCCCGAGGAATTTATTCTTAATTGAAGTTCATTTACCTTTTTATTCCATACTGTATCATTTTCAGGACGAGCTACTCCTATAAAATAGTGTATTTGACCTTTATAACTGGTTCTTAAATTTTGCTGATAACTTTTAAGTCTGCTTCCCGTAACTGAAACATCATCAATTACCAGAATCATATCTGATTCTGATAATTTTTTAAGATGTTCTGCAATTCCCCTTTTTTCATCATTTATTAAAGTGTCCGTTATTGAGAATATTTCTACTGAAGTCATAAACTTTGTATCAATCAAAATTTTTATACATGTCGCTAATTTTTCTCCTTGTTCATGTGGAGGATGTATAATATAATTAGGGGCTTTGCTGAAACCGTTTATTGCAATTTTTAGTTTATCAGTAAAGGACTCAACTTCAAGCATTTTATTTATATCTATAAAAATACAATGATGGCGTATAAATGCTTTTTTTAAATCAAGCGCATCTCTATGTATTGTAAATACATTTTTATTGCAGTAGTCATGGCAAAATTGTTTAGAATTCTTATATGAATCTATAGTTAGGTTTATTTGCGACTCCTGTATAAGTAGCGGAAAGAATACTTTTTCATCAATTGGAATTACTTTTTCATTAGAACTCAAATCTAAAGAGGAGTCAAAACATAGCCCTTGCATATTGCTTAAATCACAAAGAATATTTACGCTGTTTTCATAAGCAAGATTATTTTTCTTTACTAATTTATATAAAGCAGTGGATTCAATTTTATCTTCTAACTCAAGCCCAGTGAATATATTTTTTAAGGCTTGATAACTTTTCTCAGTCTTAATAGCACTTAAAAGAAATAAAATTTTCTTTTCATTTTGGTGAAGTAACGGTTCAATTGAAGCGTACGTTTCAACATCCAAATTTTTTTTGCCGTTTGGGTAGTAGGATAGCATGTTAACATGAAAGGAACTATGATGAATCTTATCATCATATCTACATAATAACCTTGCAGCATTAAAAGCTATGGAAGATATGCTCCATGAATCTATTAAAATAGCACTTGTATTTTTGAGTTGGGGAATAAGCCAAAAAAAGATTGCGTCTAAAACGTGTCTCCTTGTCTGGATATTTCCTACTCGAAGAAAATAGTGA
>NZ_JANPCM010000287.1:0-6738 GCF_031430955.1 Ferruginibacter sp. | reverse complement strand
GAGCGGCATGGTACCGGGCATGCTATAAATCTTACCAAAGAAATTATAGGCGATGATGAAATGTTGGTTGTACTGGGAGATACCATTGCAGAATATGATGTAAAAGAAATACTTAATACACCATACTCAATGTTAGGTGTAAAAAAAGTGGATGACCCTCGTAATTTTGGTGTAGCTGAAATAGAAGAAGATGGTTTTATAAGCCGTGTGGTGGAAAAGCCTGCTATACCAAAAAGCAATATGGCATTGGTAGGGGTGTATAAAATTAAAGAAACTGGTTTTTTATTTTCCTGCATAGAAAAAATAATTGCAGCGGATATTAAAAGTTACGATGAATTTAACTTAACCGATGCATTGGAATGTATGATACAAAACGGAGTAAAGTTTCAACCGTTTAAAGTGCAGAATTGGTTTGATTGCGGCAAAAAAGAAACACTGCTGGAATCAAATGCAACCTTACTTAAAAAATTTGGTGGCAATATTGCTGAAAAGCATTCTTTTGAAAATACTATTATAATACCACCCGTAAGTATTGGCGAAGGTTGCGATATTAAAAATTCGGTAATAGGCCCCAACGTAGCCATTGGCGAAAATTCGAAACTAAACCATGCAATAATTAAAGACTCAATTATAGGCGCTTATTCCAATCTTTTTGAAATTGTATTAAACACTTCACTTATAGGCAGCGATGCAGAAGTACGGGGTGTAAGCCGCAGCTTAAATATTGGAGATAATACTGCAATTGACCTGGGCGGAGGCACCAGAAGTTAAATCAATTCCTTTCGTTTCAAATTAAAAAAATCTTGGTTTTATAAAATAAATCCTTTTACTTTGCGTTTCAAAGTGCTTTCTATTTGTGTTTTTGAAATTTTGAAAAAGGTGTTTTGAAAATGAATAACAGGGTTACACAACTTTTTAATATCAAATATCCCATCATTCAGGCAGGGATGATATGGGCAAGCGGCTGGCGGCTTGTAAGTGCGGTAAGTAATGCAGGTGGTTTAGGGTTGATAGGCAGCGGAAGTATGTATCCTGAAATCTTGAGGGAACATATAAAAAAGTGTAAAGTAGCTACCAACCGGTCCTTTGCTGTTAATGTTCCTTTGCTTTACCCGGATATTGATAAACATATTGACATTATTATTGAAGAAAAAGTGCCCATTGTTTTTACATCGGCGGGTAACCCTAAAATATGGACATCAACCTTAAAAGAAAAAGGCATTAAAGTGGTTCATGTGGTAAGCAGCAGCAAATTTGCGCTTAAAGCCCAGGAGGCAGGTTGCGATGCAGTGGTAGCCGAAGGTTTTGAAGCAGGCGGGCACAATGGAAGAGAAGAGACCGCAACAATGGTACTGGTTCCGGCAGTTTGTGCAGCAGTAAATATTCCGGTTATAGCCGCAGGTGGTATTGCAACAGGAAGGCAAATGTTAGCGTCGATGGTGCTGGGTGCAGCGGGTGTACAAATTGGCAGCCGCTTTGTAGCCAGCGAAGAAGCGTCTTCTCATACTAATTTTAAAGAGGCCGTTATACATTCCGCCGAAGGCGATACGATGTTATCGCTAAAGCAATTAACACCAGTAAGACTAATGAAGAATAATTTTTTTAACCGGGTGCAAACAGCAGAGCAGCAATGTGCATCGGTAGACGAGTTAAAAGAATTATTAGGAAGAGGGAGGGCAAAAAATGGAATGTTTGAAGGAAATTTAGAAGAAGGAGAGCTTGAAATAGGACAGGTAAGCGCTATAATTAAATCAATACAACCGGCTGCTGTTATAGTAAATGAAATATGGAATGAATTTGAATTGTTATTAAAGCAGCCACTAAAATAAAATATTATCTTTGCCATCAAAATTTTTGAAAATCAACCCCCAAGAAATGTTAGTAAACTCAGGAACGGTAATTAAGTATATAAAAAAGCTATCTGTAATATCTTGCTTATTTTTTATTGCTTTTACAATTAAAGCCCAGGCACAACCACCGGGCGGCGACCCAAGTAACCCAACGGGTTTACCATCATTACCGCCAACTACTACAATGTCGCCAGCGCAATTAAACCAAATTTTAGCTGCTGATAAAAGTGCAGCTGGTTCATCAATTGGTTCAGATAAAAATAAAGCACTTAATAACAGAATTGACAGGGATAGTCTTGTTAGGGAAGCTACACCGCAATCGGCGAATGTAACAGAACAAACATACGGTATGCAATTATTCAGGGGTGGTGTTGTAGCTTCAGTTACTGATTTATCTACTCCACCTTTGGATTATCCTATTGGTGTTTACGACAAGATAATTGTATCGCTGTGGAATGGTGCCGAAGCAACTTTTGATTATACTGTTGCAAGGGATGGTTCTATTTTTCCTACTGGCTTGGGAAAAATATATTTACAGGGTTTAACTTTTGAACAGGTACGCTCATTAATAACACAGCGTTTTAAATCCTATGTTCCTGCTTCTACAAATATTACAGTATCATTAGGGCAGCCCCGTACAATTTCTGTAAACGTTGCAGGTGAGGTAAACTCTCAGGGGCCTGTTACAGTTTCTGCTTTTACCAATGCATTTAATATAATTGCATTGGCAGGAGGGCCAACAGAATTTGCTAACCTTAGAGAAATATTAATTAAAAGAAACGGAAGGGTTATTGACGCATTGGATGTATATAAGTATTTAACCACCGGCGATTTTGGCAAACATATCTACCTGGAAAATAATGACTTTGTTATTTTGCAAACTGTAGAAAAAAAGGTAAAGGCAGAAGGCAAATTTAAAAGGCCCATGTTTTATCAGTTAAAAAAAGATGAAGGGATGAAAGCCCTTTTGAAATACAGCGGCGGCTTACAAAAGGATGCTTTTTCGAGTGGCGTAAAAGTATTTAGAACAGAACTGGAAAAACAAATAATAAAAGATGTAAACACTACTGCAATTATAAATCCCACCAACCTTGAAATTTATAAAAACGAAGATTTTCCTTTGATTGATGGTGATATTGTAAAAGTAATTGCTGTAAATCCCGGCTTAATAAATAAAGTGGAAATAAAAGGTGAAGTATCTTACCCCGGCCAGTACGAAATAAGAAAAGGCGATAAATTATTTGATGTTATTAACAGGGCAGGAGGTATTACACGTAATACTTATTTGCCAAGAGCTTATGTTTTTAGGGGAGGAGGTGACAGTACCAACATAAAATCGAATAAACTGGAGGTAGATTTAAGCGATATCACTAAGAATGATAATGATGCAAGCCAGTATAATGTAGAAATTTTTGCTAATGATCAAATATTGTTATTTAATGCCAACAATTTTTACGACAGGCAGTATGTAGAAATATTTGGTGAAGTAAGAAAAGAAGGACGCATAAATAAATATGGTGGAATGACTTTGCAGGACCTGCTGTATTTATCAGGAGGCTTAAAACAATCTGCCGAATTTGGAAGAATTGAAATAGCGAGTGTGCTGGATATCGATTCAGCAAAAAGGGAGCAAACGCCAACAAGAGTTATTCTAAAGCAAATAAAAGTATCTCCTAATTTAGATATTGACAGTGCTTCTGCAGGAATTATTTTAAAACCTTTTGACCAGGTGTATGTTAGAAAAAATCCCACATTCGAATTGCAGCAACTGGTGCAAATAAACGGGTTAATAAAATATCCCGGTCCTTATCCACGCCTTAATAAATACGAACGGTTATCATCTTATATCGAAAGAGCCGGTGGCATAAAAGAAAATGCAGATTTAGGCGGTGCAATTTTGTACAGGAAGAAAACACAATACTTCAGGGATAATGTAACGAGTAAAGTAAATTCTTTAACAGATTCATTAGGGGGTATTATTTTAGATTCTGTGAAAACAAGTATAAGTGAAGTATCGCAGGAGCCGGTAAGTATAGATTTGTTCAGGGCGATGAAAGATAAAAATTCGAAGTTTGATATTGTATTGCAGGAAGGGGATATTATTTTTGTACCTGAAATAAATCCTTTTGTAAATGTAAAAGGGACTGTTCAATCACCATTAAAATTAACTTTTGATAAAGAGCATACTAACTTATTATATTATATAGATAAGGCCGGCGGTTATGGCAGGCATCCGTGGAGAAGCCGGGTTTATGTACAATATGCTAATGGCAAAAGCAGGCGGACAAGAAATATTTTCTTCATGCATTTCTATCCAAAAGTTGCAGAGGGCAGTACAGTAAATGTACCTGAAAAAGCAGAGGGTAGCCAGGTGGTTGATATTTTTAAGCAGGCAGGTTTATCTATCGTTACTATTGTTACAAGTGTTTTAGTTGCCAAAATAATAACAAATTAACAGGAGGACTTGATTGCAATTCCAATAAACAATAAAAATTCAGATGAATAATATAGAACTTATAAAACAACTTCTAAAAAGGCTTAAAAAATTCAGTTGGTTAATTGCCATTATTGCAATTGCATTTGGCACTTTATTTTATTTTATGGCCAGGCAGAGTGTGGTAATTTATACATCTAAATCAACTGTTTTTCCATTAAACAGTACAAATGATAATAATATTTCTTCCAGTGCAATAAGTAATATTTTAGGATTGTCGGATGCTCCCAAATCATTCAGTGGCGAAGCTTCCATTAATATTGTAGAATTAGCTGCCAGCCGCAGAACAAGGGAAGCAGTTGCAGAAGCCAGGGCTGTAAGAGTACCTTCTTTAAAAAATAAAACAATTGCACAATTATTAATTGAAGAAAATAATAATCATGTAGGCTTTATGCAAAACGAGCCTATTGAAATTAAAAAATTAGACAGCATTACAATAGTTAATATTGCCAGCAACATGCTAAAAGGCGGCTTTGCTGCTAAAATTAATAAGAATGGAATCCTTGAATTAAATTACAGCAACAGTAATCCGGATATTGTAAAGGAAGTGAGTTACCTTTTTATTGATAAACTTTCTGAATTTTATATTGATTTAAAAAAGAAAAAAGCTCAGATTGATTTTGAATTTGCAGTTAATAAAGCTGATTCTTTACATAAAGTTGTAAATAAAATTGACGGAGCTATTATTAGAGATGACGAACACACCTTTTTTACTAACCAGGAATTAAGAAGGTATAATTTACCTAAACAAAATAAATTGCAGGACAAGCAAACTGTGCAATCGCAATATTATTATGCAGTAAACAACCGGGAAGCTGCTGCATATAAATTGCAAAAAGAAACGCCTATTATTGAAGCTTTAGATAGACCGGAAGGGCCGTACGATTCAGGCAGTAAATCAACAAAAATTTATGCAATTGTAGGTTTGTTACTGGGTGCATTTATTGGCATTATTGCAGTTAGCTGGAAAATTATAAACAAATACATTAGCGACGAATTGAACAAGGCAATAGAAAAAGCAGCAAAACCTAAAGTACAGCCCGAAATTGTAAAGGCATAATTCTTCTTTTATAAAAAAATCCATGTTTGTATTTTACAAACATGGATTTTTATTTTGTTGATTTTATTTTCTAAAAGCCCATTTTATCATTTCCTTCCAGCTGGGTTTTTTACCATACATTAAAATACCGGTACGGTAAATTCTTGCAGCAAACCAGGTGGTAAACATAAAGCCTGCAATAAGAGACGCCATTGATAAACCCAATTGCCACCACGGTACAGTGTTGGGCACGCCAAAAGGGATACGTGCCATCATTACTATCGGGGAACTGAATGGGATAATGCTTGCCCAAACTGCTAAAGAACTGCTGGGGTTGGCTATTGCAGGTGTCATTAATGCAATGGAAAAAATAATAAGCATGGTTATAGGAAAACTTAATGATTGTGCTTCTCTCATATCTTCATTAATAGCACTGCCAATTGCTGCGTACAAAGAAGAATAGAAAAAGAAACCTGCCAGCAAATAAAAAATAAAACATCCTACCACCAAAGGGATATTTACACTGGTAAATACTTCCTGAATTTTACCCACCATAGCCGAAGCAGTGCCTCCGCTTCCTGTGTTTTTAGTAACATTATAAATTATAAAAATGCAGGCAATCCAGATAAGAAACTGTGTTAAAGCCACCATGCCAATACCAACAATTTTTCCAATCATCAATTGGAATGGTTTTACAGAAGATACTACCACTTCTGCAATACGGCTGGTTTTTTCTTCGGTAACACCCATCATAACCTGGCTGCCGTAGAGTAATAAAATAAGATACATTAAGAAACCTGATACGTAACCAATAACGGTTGCTAACCCGGCATCTGCATTTTTATTTTTTTCATTTTTTACTTTAAGGTTTATACCAGTATTTAAAATAGAATCTTTTGCAGCAGTTAAACCTAAACTATCATGTTTAATTTTGGTCCATAATTGATTTAGTCTTTTTTCAACGGGGTTTATTGCGCCGACTCCAAATGATTTTTTTGTGTTTACCATTAAGTTATTACTGTCGATGCCTTTTCTCCAGTTAAAATTTTCAGGTATCATTACATAACCATCATAGCCCTGCGAATCGAAATTTATTTTAAATAATTCGGGATCTGCAGTTATTAAATGTATAGTATTACTGGTATCGCTACCATTTACAGATTTAATTAAATCTTCTGTAAATAAACCGGATTTATCAATTAATGCAATTTTTATATCCTCCCTTGTTTTATCTGCAATATATCCTGTACCAAAAATTAAAGCCAGATATAAAAGCGGAAAAAGAATAGTACCAATGATGAAGGTTTTTTTTCTAACACGGGTTAAAAATTCTCTTTGTATGATTAATAAAATTT
>NZ_JANPCM010000286.1:0-5330 GCF_031430955.1 Ferruginibacter sp. | reverse complement strand
GCAGATATAAATCATTCGCTGTCGACTTTAAATTATCCAGTTCTATTTAACAACTCCATACCTCTATATTATTTCACTATCTTATCAGCTGCACACTCATTTTTTGAAAATCGTGGGCCGCCGCCTGCAGCCTGATTTTTTCTCCATTTTTTTCGTTAACACTTATTGCAAAATAAATTTTGTGTTACGCTATTCACAAACATTACCATTATCAAACCAATACAAATAGCATATACAAGGCTTTGTTATTGTTGATAATTCAAAATAAATAATTACAGGATGAAAAAAAGTATTCTTTTTATAACAGGCAGTATTTTTTTATTGTGCTTTGCCAGCGCTAAAAATAATTTTTTAACTCCACCATCAATAAAAAATTCAAACGTATTAAAAGGAACATTTTCTGGAACTTTAACTGATGCTAAAACCGGTAAAGGCGTTTCCGGGGCAAGTATTTACATCACTGATATAAAGTCAGGTACTTCATCAGACAATGATGGTAATTTCTCCATTAAAAATATTCCCGAAGGAAATCATTTAATAGAAGTATCACATATTGGTTACACTACCATTGCAGAAAACATTATGGTAAGTGCCGATACAAAAAAAGATTTTGTGCTGAGCGAATCTGTGGTAGAAAATAATGCAGTAGTGGTTACAGGTGTTAGTGGTGCCACACAATTAAAAAAAATTCCCTTTGCGGTTTCTGTATTGCGTAAACAGGATTTTTTACAAAATACTTCAACCAATATTATAGAGTCGCTTACAAAAATTGGTGGTGTGTCAACTTTATCAACCGGCCCTGCCATTTCCAAACCTGTAATTAGAGGATTAAGTTATAACCGGGTACTTACCATTAATGACGGTGTACGCCAAGAGGGACAGCAATGGGGGGATGAACATGGTATTGAAGTGGATGAAGCCAGCGTAAATAAAATTGAATTGTTAAAAGGCCCGGCTTCAATTATTTATGGCAGCGATGCCATGGCCGGGGTGGTAAATATTATTACCAATGTTCCGGTGCAAAACAATACCATCAAAGCAAATATTTCGAGTAATTTTCAAACCAACAATAAATTAAGAACTCTTAATGCAAATATTGGAGGCAACAAAAATGGTTTCAACTGGAATATATATTCTTCCAACAAAGCAGCAGAAGATTATAAAAATAAATATGATGGCCCTGTGTACAATTCAAAATTTAACGAACATAATACTGGAGGTTATGCAGGATATAATGGCAACTGGGGCTATACCCATCTGTTAGTAAGCAATTTTAATTTAAAAGCAGGTTTAACAGAAGGGGAAAGAGATGCTGCCGGTTATTTTATTAAACCAGTTGCCGGTGGCGGTGATACAAGGGTAACCGACGCAGATTTTAAAAGCACTACACCACAAATTCCTTATCAGCATATCAGGCATTTTAAAATTGCAACCGATAACAGTGTGAAAATTAATAATAACCGTTTAACATTCAATATTGGTTTTCAGCATAACCAAAGAGAAGAGTTTGGTAATATTGATGATTTAAATGAGAGAGCTTTATTCTTTGATTTAAAAACAATCACCTATACCGGTCAGTTTCATTTTGCAGAAAAAAATAACTGGAAAACTTCTATTGGTGTAAATGGGATGCAGCAAAATAATACCAACAAAGGTGTGGAGCAACTGATACCCGATTATAATTTATTTGATATTGGCACTTATGTTTACACACAAAAAACAATTAAAAAAACAACATTAAGCGGAGGTGTTAGATACGACAGCAGAAATGCATCTATAAAAAATTTGCTTGACGGTGGAAGTGTAAAAGGTGCTGCTTTTACAAGATCTTTTTCCAACTTTTCGGGCAGTGTGGGTGTAGCATCGCAACTGACAGAAAAATTAAATTTAAAATTTAATGCAGCAAGAGGTTTCAGGGCACCCAGCATTCCTGAGCTGGCCAGTAATGGTGCACACGAAGGCACTATACGTTACGAATACGGTGATGCCAATTTAAAAAGCGAAACCAGTTTGCAATTTGATGGTGGACTGGAGTACAATGCAGAACATTTATCTTTTGGTATAACTGCATTTTTAAACCATTTTAATAATTTTATTTTTTACAGAAAATTAGAATCATTTGCCGGCGGCGACAGTTTAGTAAATGTTAATGGAAATAATTTAACAGCTTTTAAATTCGATCAGCGGAAAGCTTCATTAGCTGGTTTTGAATTTACAATGGATATTCATCCTCATCCTTTGGATTGGCTGCATATTCAAAATACATTTTCGTTTGTTAACGGAAGATTTGCAGAAGCCATTGAAGGTTCAAAAAATATTCCTTTTATTCCTGCTCCAAAATTAGTAACAGAATTTAAAGGCGATTTTAAAAAAATAAGTAAGACCGTTCAAAACTTTTATACAAAAGTGGAACTGGATAATACTTTTACACAAACCAACATTTTTACTGCTTACAATACCGAAACGAGAACGCCGGGTTATACATTGCTTAATGCAGGTATTGGTGCCGACTTTATTTCTAAAAAAGGAAATCAATTATTTACTTTAAATTTTAGTGCAATAAATATTACGGATGTGGCTTATCAAAATCACTTAAGCCGTTTAAAATATGCTGCAGAAAATTTAGCCACAGGCAGAACAGGTGTATTTAATATGGGAAGAAATTTTAGTGTTAAATTAAATATACCACTCAATTTTTCTTTAGCTAATTAAATTTTTATTATAACAGGTTGGGTTTTAGCGAAGCAATACTGCTTCGCTTTTTTATTATCGGCTGATGGTGCAGTTTATGCAGCGAAACTATATACAACTTGTTTTAATAGCTCCGTGCCTTCAGGCCGGAGATTACAGAAGGAAAGCATTTGGCTTTAGCCAAAATAATTATATAGCCGCAATATATTTTGGCTAAAGCCTGGGAATAACTTTACATTTTGCCCCGGCCTGAAGGCACGGGGCAATTAATTTGAAAATTCTTTCTTCTTCTTAACTATTATGCAGATAAACCTATAAATTTTAAAAACATTACAGGTTTATTTTTTTCTTCTCTTTACCCAAAGTAAAAAACCTGTGATGCTTAATACTGCCGATGATAAACCAAATAAGCTGTAAATGATTTTTACGGGCA
This sequence comes from Ferruginibacter sp., assembly GCF_031430955.1. Classification (GTDB taxonomy): domain Bacteria; phylum Bacteroidota; class Bacteroidia; order Chitinophagales; family Chitinophagaceae; genus Ferruginibacter. Next base: position 2,206 of record NZ_JANPCM010000286.1, on the reverse strand, counting down.
TTCCTCCATACTTACCCATATGCAATTGAGAGTTGATGATATCGTAGCGGTCGTCGGCACTTATTTCATTAATAAATCTTGTTTTTGAAATATTACCCGTACTGTCTAAAAAAATAACATCGGCAAATTTTTTAGAGTGTATAAAAGCGTTGGTGCTATTACTGCCATAAACAGCCGTTTTCCCTTTTTTGTTTTGAGCAAAATAAATTACATAGCCTGTAAAATTTGGATGAAGCTTTTGCAAATTATCATATGCCGAATCAAAATTAAAAAACAAATTAGGTGAAGGCTTTATAGTGTTTACCCAATCATTGCTTTGATAAAACTCTTTTTTAAAAATATAACGTTGCATCCAAAATCCGGTTATGCCAATCATTAAATTAAACAGCAGGGCCCAGGTGCCAATTATTTGATGAAGGTTATTTCTTTTCCAAACTACTTTTTTAAATAAGACAACTGCAAAAATATTTTTTGTGTAAATAATAATACCTGTTACAATACTTATTAAAAAAACAATAGCAAAAAAACCTAAAAGCCATTCGCCTTTTTTGCCTGCGTGAAAAGAATTATGGAATTTGGAAAGCCATCCCATAAAATTATTTTTAAAATCTTCGCTGCCGCCTCTTGTTTTTAAAATGCTTCCTGTTTGCGGATGCACAAAAACCTGCAACGCTTTTGTACCATTGTTATAAGAAGAATCATAAATTGAAAAAGAAAATACCTGCTGATTATTTTCAGCTACGGCACAGCTGCTGATGACAGCATGCGGATATTTTTGCTGTACTAATGTATAGCAACTGTCAACTGTTAATATTTTTTGCGGAATTTTATTTGGGCCAATTAAAGGTTTTTGTAAGGCATCAATATTATCCTGAAAAACCAATATTGCCCCCGACAAAGACAGGGCTAAAATAAAAATACCCACAAACAAACCGGCGACAGCATGAACAGTGACAAGACCTTTCTTTTTCATTAATTTATATTTATCAGCAAAGTGTATAACTGCAATAATACTATTAAATTGAATAATTATCCAGTGGAATTTGCAGTTAGATTTTACTGAGGCTTTAAAATAAAATCAACTTTTACAAAAAATTTCTGTTGTACATTTATTGCATGTTAGAAATAAACATCAACACACCGGCTTTACTTTTTCCGGCCATTACATTATTAATGCTGGCTTATACCAACCGTTTTTTATCGCTGGCAAGTTTAGTAAGAAAACTGCATGATGAATACCAGCATGGCGAAAAAGAAAAAAATATTCTAAACCAGATAAAAAACATCCGAAGTCGTTTAAATCTTATCCGATATATGCAGGGGCTGGGCATTATGAGTTTTTTATGCTGTGTATTATGTATGTATGCAATTTTCAGGGGCTGGATGGAAGTATCGCACTGGATATTTGCAGCAAGTCTTATTTTTTTACTTGGGTCAATCATACTTTCTTTAATAGAAATTAATAAAAGTACCAAAGCAATTGAATTGCAGTTGAGTGATATTGAAGAATTAAGTAAAGGAAATATATTTAATGATATTTTTAAAAATACTGAAAGCTAAAAATCAAACTCAGTAGGTTTGTGTTTTTCAAAATCTTCATCGTAGCTAACAAAAAAACGAATATACAATACACGGCTTATCCGCATTAACCAGGGTTGTATTACAATTAAGAAAAGTATATTTAAACCGAGCCACCAAAAAATACGGTTATCTTCTGTAGATACACCGATTAAAACGAACCAGGCAACAAAAGTTGCCACAGAAATAGCTACAGCCAACGCATAACTTACATACCCGGTGCCATACCAAAAGCCATTTTCCAAATCGTATTTTTGGTTGCATACAGGGCAATGCTCTGGCATATCAAAAATGTGAGAGAGTTTTAATTTACGGTAAGCATTGCTGTCGTTAAACATAGGGCCACGCCTGCATCGTGGGCATTTCATGGTAACAATGCTCCATAAATTATTGGGCTTCGGTTTTTTTACTGCTGTCATGCTGCAAAGATACCCAATTAAAAAAGGACGTTATGCCAATAAGATATTGGATCTATCCGATTAAAAAAATGTCAGGTTGAGCCTGTCGAAACCGGCTCTAAAGAAGCACCACAACGGCTTCGACAAGCTCAGCCTGACACTCCAATGGACTAGAAGTTTTGTCATTTGCAAAGAGCTTAAAAAAATTTTGTGAGTGCCTCAGGCCTGAC
>NZ_JANPCM010000285.1:0-1899 GCF_031430955.1 Ferruginibacter sp. | reverse complement strand
CTGAAAGCCCCAGCCAAAGCCAATTAGAAAAATTTGGAAGGGTAAACAATTGCCATGGTGCAAGCCGATCAACTATACAAACTAATAATCCCAATAAAAAAATGCTAAAAAAAAGTGCTGCCCTGTTTAAGATGGAAGGCTCCACCAGCCTTGTAAGCTTTGCAAGAACAAAGTTTGAAATTGTCCATGCAAATAATGTTGCAAAAGCAGCAAAGTAACCTGTATCCATATTTTTGATTACATAATAAAGATAATTTATTACTCAGCAGTTGCCGGATCAATTATTTGCTTTACTGCACTTATTTTATTTGTTGTAAATCCACCATAGCTGGCATGCTCCATCAGTGCATCTTCATCAGGAGCTACATAAACACAATACAATTTTTTGTCTGTTACATAACTTTTTATCCAATGGACCTGCGTTTTCATATTGCTTAATACTTCGCATGATTGCAGTGCCATCTCTTTTAAATCCTTTTGAGAAAGATTGCCTGCATGAGGCATATCTCTTTCTACCAGGTATTTGGGCATAAGATAGATTTATACTTGAAAATTGTGTTACAGTGTATATGATGCTCTCATAGAAGCAACCATATTGCGGTTCTTATATTGCTCATCTTTATTTATATTTATTAATCCAGGAGTAAGGCGTAACCCCACACCAATCTTATTTTTAAACTTATAACCCACACCAATGGGAATACCTACATCAAACTTTTTTATTTCATCTTTTATATCGTTAGTATTAGTGCCCTTATCTTTTGCGCTAAGCAGCAGCCCCGGCTGCACTCCGGCTTCTGCAAAAAAACCTGCTCGTTGCCGTTGGTAGCGTACCATTACCGGAAAATTTAGATAGCTAAGCCTTGATGTACGGGAAGTGGTGCTGTAATTACCACCAGGAACGTAGTCAGAAGATTCGTATTTACCTCCCTGCATAGAATAGTTAATTCCAATTCCTAAACCTACATAATCAGATAAGGAAATAACTTGTGTTTGAACTCCTATCAACATACCTAAAACTGGATTATAGTTAGGATAATTTCCTGATTTGTTAGAGTAAATTGCTCCTGCTAAAAAGTCAATACCATCTTCAGTTTTCTTTTTTTTCTCCCCTTCAGAGGCTAATCTTCTATCTTCATCTTCCTTCCTTCTTTCTTCAGGTGTTAATTTATCTCTACGCTCTTTTTCTAATTCCCAGCGTGCCCTTCTGCTTTTTGCCTCATCGTACTTCAGCCGTTCTGCTTCTCTCTTAATACTGTCCTCACGCCTGAGTGTATCATTGCGGAGTCTTGTTTGGCACTGTTCAATTGTCTCATCATCTTTACAACCAAATTCTTTCCTAAAATCCTTTTCCGGATACGATGTACCGTTTTTATATATGAAGTTCGCCTGTGCATAACTCAAACTGGTTAACAAGCTTAACCCCAACATCAATAATACTTTTTTCATAATTTTAATTTTAGGTTTTAATAATAATTTATACAAACATTAATAAGATGCAAATGTATTTTCGTGTAAATCAGAATAGGGCGATTTAAATAATCCAAATTTTATAAAAGGCATCCATGCAGAGTCGTTTGCTGATAATTTTTTCAGATCCCTGTACAAACCACAAGGCGAACCACCCCTGCCAAAAATGAATGGAAACTTTACTTTTGTAACCGGCAGCTTTTCAATACCCGGTAACGAATTAAAAACTTCCAGCACATACTCATAACAATTATATTTTTTTAGGTTATATTTCTTTTTTGATAGCTCTTTACATTTTTGCAGTATTAATGCAAACTCATCGGCAGTTAATTTTTTTTCTACTGAAGCATCATACTGCCTGTTGCTGTTATCCAAAATTTTTGACCTTACCTTTTTAACAAGAAAGGTTACAGCTACCCGTGGGTAAAA
>NZ_JANPCM010000284.1:0-2823 GCF_031430955.1 Ferruginibacter sp. | reverse complement strand
CATCTTTAATATTACTGAGCATATTGCTGGGGTCGCTGCCGTGGTTGGGTTCTGTTAAACCAAAACATCCTAACCACTCGCCGCTGGCCAATTTGGGTAAATATTTATTGCGCTGCTCTTCGCTTCCGTATTGATAAATTGGAAACATTACCAACGAACCCTGCACACTAGCGGTGCTGCGTACACCGCTGTCGCCACGTTCCAGTTCCTGCATCATTAAACCATAACTGATATAATCTAATCCGCCGCCGCCATATTTTTCCGGCACTGTTGGACCAAAGCAACCCAGGTCGCCCAGTTGTTTTATTATTTGCTGCGGAAATTCTGCCCGCTGTGCATAGTCTTCAATTATCGGGCTGATCTCTTTTTTTACATAACTGCGTACACTTTCTCTTATCAACTTATGTTCTTCCGTTAATAATTCATCTACATTAAAATAATCAGGACTTTGAAAATTATCTGTTTTAGCTGCCATGAATCGTTAATTAGTTTATTAATTAATTAGTAGTTTAATTTTTTTGTGCCTGGCTATATTTCTTTGTTCAACTTCATTGGCGTCGCACTCTTGTACAGTATATCTTTATTGAGCTTTTATTGTAGCGGAGATTAACGTTTTACAAATATATACCATCTGCCTTTTAAAGAAATATTTTGTAGCATTACCAAACAATAAGTAGCTTGAATAAAATTTTAAGCCATGAAACAATTAACGTTTTTTATTGGATTGTTTTTAATGATAGCACCGTTTTGTTATAGCCAGCATAAATCTGCGGTTAAACAAAAGCCTAAAGTACAAGCACAAATAAAACAATACTGGTTTGTAATGCTTATTGCAGGAAGCAACCGTACACAGGATTCTGCAACTGCTGCAAAAATTCAGGAAGGGCATATGTCAAACATCAGCAGTTTATATTATGAGGGAAAATTAAAAGTAGCTGGCCCGTTTGGCGACGATGGCAACTGGAAAGGCATTTTTATTTTTGACTGCAGTACAAAAGAAGAAGTTGAAAAATTATTGAATACCGATCCTGCAATAGCAGCAGGAAGATTAGGTTATGAAATTCATCCCTGGTGGACGGCAGCTACAGGGAGTTTTGTGCCGGGCAAACCAAAAAAATAACTCTTTAAAATGAAATTAATCACCAAAATCCGCTTACTTATTTTATTTTTTATTATCGCCTTAATACTAAGTGGTGTTACTGCATTTCCTGTACAAACTGAATTGCGCTGGTTACTTAATCAGCCTGCCTTGGTACCAACCTTTGCTGAGCAATGGTTAAAAGATGTGTATGCTGCGTTGGTAGAAACCAATGCAAAATATCCCATGCTGGCTTATGGGTTCGATTGGCTGGCATTTGCACATATTGTAATTGCCATGGCATTTATTGGCCCGTTAAAAGATCCGGTAAAAAATAAATGGATTATTGATTGGGCAATGCTGGCTTGCGTGGCAATAATTCCTTTGGCTTTTATTGCTGCACCAATAAGGCATATCCCAATGTTTCATGTTTTAATTGATTGCAGCTTTGGCGTTATAGGTTTAATACCTTTAGCTATTTGCCAGAAATGGATTAAACAATTGGAGAGAAATAATTTGGCGTTTTAAACGTTTATGTAAGCGTAAAGTCTATCTACAAATTGTTTTATGAAATATTTATTACTGCTTATTATCACCGTTTCTTTATGGAGCTGCAAAAAAGAGAATGGTGCTGCACCTATTCCTACTGCAACCACCAACGAATATTATTATCCGCCTTTAACCGGCGATACTTGGGAAACTAAAACAGCAACTTCCATTAACTGGGATGAAACCAAACTGCAGGAAGCATTTGATTATGCAGGTACAAAAAGTAGTTACGGATTAATTATTTTACATCATGGTAAAATAGTAAAAGAACAATACTGGAACAGCTGGACAAAAGACACCAAATATTATATTGCCAGTGCCGGCAAAAGTGTAACCGCTTTTGTAGCAGGTATTGCACAGCAGGAAGGAACTATTAATATCAATAATAAAGTATCGCAGTATTTAGGAACAGGATGGACAAGTTTGGCATTGGCAAAAGAAAATTTAATTACCATAAAAAATCAATTAACCATGACGACTGGTTTGGATGATGGTGTACCCGACCAGGATTGTACCACTCCGGCCTGTCTTATTTATAAAGCAGATGCAGGCACAAGATGGGCATACCATAATGCGCCTTACCATTTGGTGCATGATGTAATGGCAACAGCAAGTGGTAAAACATGGAATGCATATTGCAAAGAAAAATTGTTTGATAAAATTGGTATGCCCAATGCATTATGGATAAATCATATTATGTGGTGTACCACAAGAGAAGGCGCAAGATTTGGTTCCTTAATTTTAAGCAAAGGAAAATGGAATGGCACCACTTTATTAAATGATGCTGCGTATTTTGATGCTATGACGAACACTTCTCAAAATTATAATTTAAGCTACGGCTACCTGTGGTGGTTAAATGGAAAATCAAGTACAATGGTACCCGGTTATCAAACAGTTTTTCCTACGGCGTTAGTACCCAATGCACCTGCAGATATGTATATGGCTTTAGGAAAAGACGATAAGAAAATTTATGTGATACCCAGCATGGATGTGGTAGTAGTAAGGCTTGGGGATAATGCATCGGGCAACAGTACGCTTGGGCCAAGCAGCTTTGATAATGAATTGTGGGGTAAATTAAAACTGGCGATGAAGTATTAATCGGATTGATAACTCAACGGTGGTGTATTTTTTTAATCCTTGCTTTTATTTTCTTTAAAACGTTTTGCAATAATATCTAATGCACCTTCAGTTAACAA
>NZ_JANPCM010000283.1:0-4936 GCF_031430955.1 Ferruginibacter sp. | reverse complement strand
GCTTCAACCGGCTTATTGGTAGCACTGTCAACAAGTTTACCATAAAAATGGCCGAGATTCATATTTTGGCCGCCACCCATTTGCCCACGGCCTCCGCCTGGCATTTGTGCTTTTAAAGTAATTGAAAAAGAAATAAAAAGAATGCAAAGGAAAATTCTAAAAAGATTCATACTGTATTTTTAATGTTAGTTTTATAGTTAGACGTTTTTTTACAGAAAAACTGTCGTATTTAAAAAAATAATAACCAAAGGTGGCTTCAAAAGTTCAATTGAATGGTGGTTAGATGATGAGTGGTAGCATAACTTGTAGAGATGCGGCTTAATACCTTTTTATCAAACTTCAAGTATCGCAGCTTCCAGAATTTTAGATATCTCCTTTGCCTGCGTAACTACTATTAAATGCCCGCCGTCTTTTATTAAATAATCGGGCTTAAACTTAATCATCGGCAACACCCTGTCTTTATTACCGTGTATGCGAATTAAGTTTGAAGGTGTAACGGTTCTTTTCCAGTTTAAAATTTCGTTAACTGCCCACCTGGAAAATTCCGAATTGGTAGCTGCAAGAATTTCAGCTAAAAGCAATTTATCTTTTGGTGCCGAAATACCAAACACCCAGTTGGTTAAAAAATTAATTTTGTTGGTTGATTTTAAAGGAATGATTTTATTAAGCTTAAAAAAACCGACCATCCGGTAATAAAAAGGAAGCTCCTGCCGCCGTGTAACGCTGGATAAAAGAATTGTTTTTTGCGGTGTAATAAATTCTAAAATTTCTGTGGCAAGTATGCCGCCAAACGAAAGCCCAACTAATATAAATGGTTTTGAATGATCAATTTTTTCGGCAATTCTTTTTGCATAACTGCGGAGCGGTTCATTTTTTTCCGGTATCAACCAGTCGATAAATACAATTTCTGTATTTGCCGGAAAGGTTAAATATTTAAATGCCCTGTTATCGGCACCCAAACCACTAAGAAAATAGATGGTCACTTTTAATTTTTATTTTTTCTGTCAATATTTGGCTTGTATAAAACTGAGTTTTTTGAAAGCCTCTTATTACTCAACCCGTCTTCGACAAGCTCAGACTAACAGCTTTTTATTTTTTATATTACAGGTTAGTCAATATATTTAATTGCTCATAACCTGTATAAGTACCTGCACCAATCCAATTAAAAAACCAAACACGCCACCAATTACTTCTAAAAATTTAAATTCTTTTTTTGTTATTTGGTTTAAAATATCTTCTAATTTTTCTGATGAGAAACTGGCTACTTTTTCTGTCACAATTTTTTCCAGGTCAAGGTCTTTTTCCAATTTGGTCATATAACTTTTCATCAAAATAGGGAAGAGGCTTTCCAGCTCCATTAAAAAAGCATCTTTTAACTGGTTAATAGTTTTATCACCAATAAACATAGACAGCATTGGAAAAAGATCGGTTAATTTTTCCCGTAAAAATTTATCAATATGCTTTTCAATTTCAGGCTTCAGCATTTGCAAATTATCGGGGTTGGTAACTTTGGCTTCAATTTCGGCAAACGATAAAAACTCTTTACTAACCACCTGCCCCAGTTTTTGTGCAATTAATTGTTGATTTTTTGGAAAGATGCCCTGCAGTTTAAACCCCAGAATATTTACCGGGTTACGGGGATGGAATAACATTTTTATCGCTATCCATGTAGTTACCCAGCCGGTAAAGGTTGATAACAAAACAGGAATTATATAATTTGTCCAGTGCATTACATTCAATTTTCGATTGCAAAGAAAACGCATTATAACCCTCGCTCAAAATGTAATTTTGAAGGAGAAAAGTTTTTCTTTACTTTTGCAGCAGAATAAAAAACGGTAGTCGTAGCTCAGTTGGTTAGAGCATCAGATTGTGATTCTGAGGGTCGGGGGTTCGAGCCCCCTCGATTACCCAAACAAAAAATGCTGCACTAAAAAGCAGCATTTTTTTGTTTTAAAGACAATTGGTAATTGTATCATCCATTTATCAGCATATTTTTCCACAAAATGCCTTTAACAAAACATTATTCTTATAAGTGCGTTAAACTGTAAATAAAAACAACGCTTTTACGTTAATTTTACATCATGCAAAAAATTGCAAACTTTATGATGAGTAAAAAATTTATTCCGGTTATACTGGTGCTTACAGGTGCCAGCCTTTTCGTTGCATTTCAATCGCAGGGAAAAAATGAAAATGACGATAATCCAAAATCTAAATACTCCAAAGTATTACGCAATGTGGGTATTTTGCTGGAAGAAGGACATTACAGCCCTAAAAAGATAGATGATAATTTTTCTAAAGAAGTTTTGAAAAAATTTACGGAAGAATTAGATAATGAAAAAAGTATATTTCTGCAAAGCGATATAGAATCGTTTAAAAAGTTTGATGCCAGGATAGACGATGAGATACACGGCAGCGACCTGCAATCTTTTTTTGCCATTAACGAAGTGTATATGAAAAGGCGTGACGAAAGTTTTTTATTGATAAATGAAGTTTTGGCAAAGCCTTTTGATTTTACAAAAGATGAAACCATACAAATGGACAGGGATAAACTAAGTTTTCCTAAATCGGAAGCAGAGCGTAAAGAAGTGTGGAGAAAATCGCTTAAATATATTGTGCTGGGCAAATTTGCAGAGCTGCAGGAAGACAGAGAGAAAAATAAAGCTAAAAAAGATTTTGTGCAAAAGGCCGACAGCACATTGGAAAGAGAGGCCCGGGACTATGTTAAAAAGAGAATGGAAAGATCGATGACCACTAAAAAAACACATGAAACAACAGATGAGAATTTCAGCACTTTTGTAAATGCTATTTCCCAAAGTATGGATCCGCATACCGATTATTTTCCACCGGTTGACAAACGCTCTTTTGACGAAAGTATGAGCGGGGGATTTTACGGCATTGGTGCCCAGTTAAAAGAAGAAGATGGTAAAATTAAAATTGCCAGCCTTATTGCAGGTATGCCTGCCGAAAGAAATGGTGATGTTAAAATTGATGATGAGATAATTAAAATTGCTCAGGGCAATGCTGAGCCGGTTGATGTTACCGGGTATTCTGTAACCGATGCTGTTAAATTAATAAGAGGGGCAGATAAAGGATCGGAAGTAAAATTGACTATTAGAAAAGTTGATGGTACAATAAAAGTAATTTCTTTGTTAAGAGATAAAATAAAATTAGAAGACACTTTTGCCAAGAGTGCAGTAATTAATGGCGAACATAAAGTAGGCTATATCTGGCTGCCGGAATTTTACCAGGATTTTCAGGATCCAAACGGCCCAAGATGTTCTAATGATGTGGCAAAAGAAGTAACCAAATTAAAAGCAGAAAATGTAGAAGGTATTATTATTGATTTAAGGGGCAATGGCGGCGGATCATTATCTGAAGTGGTTAAGATGGCAGGTTTGTTTATTGAAGATGGACCCATTGTACAGGTTAAAGGCAGGGATGAAAAAGCTACCGTTTTAAGGGACAGGGATAAAAATATTTTATACACCGGGCCGCTTACAGTAATGGTAGATGAGTTTAGTGCATCAGCATCAGAAATTTTTGCTGCAGCCATACAGGATTACAAACGTGGAATTATTATTGGCAGCACTTCTACTTACGGTAAAGGAACTGTGCAACGCAATATTCCATTATCGCCTGAAAGTGAAAACCCTTTATTTGCCAATAAAAATGCAGAAGATTTAGGTGCATTAAAATTAACGCTGCAAAAGTTTTACCGTATTAATGGTGGTGCTACCCAATTAAAAGGTGTAACCCCCGATGTGGTTTTGGCCGACAGGTACGAACATTTAAAATTTCGTGAAAAAGATAATGCCTCATCACTTTCGTGGGATGAAATTGCAAAAGCAGATTATCAGCCCTGGACAACTTCTACCACTAACGATGCCGTTGTAAATATTACTTACGATAAAATTAATAAGGGATCTGTTTTTAGTAAGATTAAAAACAACATTAACTGGTTAAGCACCAACAGCGAAAAAGAAAGTTCTTTAAATATTGTAAAATATAAAGAAGAACAAAAGCAGGTTAAAGCAGCTTACAAAGAACTGGATACTTTGTTTAAACTTCCAAAAGAGCTGGTGGTTAAAAACGTTGCAGCCGATACCGTAAATATTAATGCAGCAAAAGACAGGGTAGAAAGAAATAAGCAATGGCTTAAAAGATTAAGCGGCGATATTTATATTGATGAAACATTAAAAGTAGTAAACACTATGATAATGCAAAAAGCTACCGCAAAGAATAATTAATCAAAGAAATACTTCGTAAAAAAATCCCGTTTTGCATAATGCTTAACGGGATTTTTCTTGTGGCTTACAAATATCTTTCTTTTAAAACATTAATGTGGTGATACACATGCCCTATGGCAGTAAAGCCCATGCTGGCAGCCGTTGCAGGATTGTTATTGGCGGTGCCGCTGTTGCTTAAAGCCGCTTCTGTAAAACTGTTGAATAATATTTCAGTAGATTTTCTTACAAATAAAAATTCATCTGCCAGTTCTTTCCAGGTGCGTTCGTTGGCATTGCTGGCTGCTGCATAATCATTTTCATCAAAGCCGGGCAGAGAGTTTTTTTCTTTACGGGCAAAGCATAAACTGCGGTAAGCAAAAATGCGTTCGGTATCCGTCATGTGCTGCAGCAATTCTTTAATCGTCCATTTACCCGGCGCATAAGCATAAGCAGATTTGTCTTCATTAATACTGTGTAAAAATTCAGACAGAATAGGGTATTGCTTTTGAAATGCTGTGGTTAAATCTTCCTCCGGTACAAGATCAATATATTTTTGAAAATAAGTGGAGTGGCTTGATGGCGATGGCTTTGGCATGTTGAAAGTGTTTTTAGGCTTAAAATTTTATAAGGTATAAAAATAAGAAATATCGGGAGTAATTGGTAATCGCAGTATATTTTTTTGGGAACGGGCATTCGTTCATTGTGGTACA
>NZ_JANPCM010000282.1:0-18498 GCF_031430955.1 Ferruginibacter sp. | reverse complement strand
CAACAGAAGCTGCAAAAATTTTAGGTGTTGCTGCCGATGCTGATTGGATGAATGTTGCTAATAACATTCCCATTTTAAAAATGCCTGATGGAACCACCAGTGAACATGCTGCATATAGCGGCGAAGGCATTAAACAGGCCGATGTAAATTTATTGGCTTATCCTTTAAAGGAAATTACTGATGCTAAGCAAATTAAAAAAGACCTGGATTATTATTCCGTTCGTGTGCCCAACGAAGGCACGCCTGCAATGACGCAGGCCATCTTTGCATTATTATACAGTCGGATAGGTGATGCAGAAAAAGCTTTTCATTTTTTTAAAGATGCTTATGTGCCTAATTTAAACCCGCCATTTAATGTAATTGCAGAAACTAAAGGCGGTACCAATCCTTATTTTGCAACTGGCGCAGGGGGCATTTTACAAAGTTTATTAAATGGTTTTGGTGGATTAGAAATTACGCCTGCAGGAATTATTCAAATAAAATCAACATTACCAAAGCAGTGGAAGAGTATTACTATTACAGGAATTGGGCCGCTTAAAAAGACTTTTACGGTAAAATAATTGAAAATCAATACGGCACAAACGTTTGCAACTGATTCGTAACGGAAATTATGCTGAAAACTCAATAAATATTACTATTTTGCACAGACCAAAATGAGGAAATTAGCTGCCATATTGCTTTTAGGGATATTTGTATTCAATTTATTTGGATACAAACTGTTCGTCTCCTTTATGGTAAACAATGCCAATCAAACATTAGAAACCGCTTTAGATAAAAATAATTACAACGACGAAGATCTTATCTCGATAAAAAAACCCACCAATCTTCCTTACTATAATAATACAAGAGATTTTACAAGAGCTTACGGCGAAGTGGAAATGAATGGCGTGTTATATACGTATGTAAAGAGCCGCATTTATAACGATTCGCTGGAAATGCTCTGCATTCCCAATACTTCTAAACAGCACTTGTTAAATTCAAAAGATAATTTTACAACTGTTGTTTTTGATCTGCAAAAAGATACCAACAAAAAGTCTTCCAATTCAAATAAGTCATTTTCTTTTATAAAATTATTGAGTGAGTTTGAAAAAAATAATGACATTAGTTTGAATTTTTTCTCCACTATAACGTCATCCAAAAAGCATTCTTTTTACAACAGCAATTCCGGGGTTTTGCATAAAGCCACTATTGAGCAGCCTCCTGATACTTTTAGCTGTCTGTTATCTGTTTAATTTATAAAGGCAATATTTTTATTATAATAATTGCCACTTCTCTTTACTAATAGATTTCTTTAAATGAAAAAATTAATTACGGCATTTGCTGTATTGCTTAGTTTATATTCCTGCAATAATAAACCGGCAGAAAAAACTTATTTCACTGATGCATTTTCTTACAGCAAAACTGTAAAGGAATTAAATGAAGTGGTTAAATTTGTTGGGTTTGCACCCATTGTGGCATCACGTAATTATGCTTATGCAAACATTGCAGCGTACGAATGCATTGCGGCTGGCTATCCAAAAGAATACAATTCTTTAAGCGGACAAATAAATGGATTTACAATTGATGTAAGCAGTTTTGGTTTTAAAGATCATCAGATTGATTATGAATTTGCATCGATGCTGGCATTTTGTAAAGTGGGCGAAGCGGTTACTTTTCCTGAAGGAAGTATGAAAGAATATGTGGACAGTCTAAAAAACTTTGCTAAAGAAAGTGGCATGCCTTCAAGAATGTTTGCTAATTCTGTTGCGTTTGCCGATTCAGTTTCAAAAACAGTTTTAGCTTGGAGCAAAAAAGATAGTTATGCTCAAACAAGAAGTGCATCACGCTATACAGTTTTAGATTCTCCCGGAAGATGGGTGCCAACGCCGCCAGCCTACGCCAGTGCGTTAGAGCCACACTGGAGAGAAATACGGTCTATTGTTATGGATAGCTGCAATCAATTTATGCCGCCACGCCCCATACCATTTAATGTAACTGATAAAAATGGCGCTTATTACAAACAGGTAATGGCCGTAAAAAATGCAGTGGACAGTTTAACAGATGAAGAAAAGCACATCGCTGAATTTTGGGATGACCTGGGCGGTAAATTAAATGTAGTGGGGCACATACAATTTGTTACCAAAAAATTTTCTCCCCCGGGCCACTGGATGAATATTGTAGGCATTGCGTCGCAAAAAGCAAAAGCCAGTTTTAGAAAAACAGTAGCGGCATACACCCTTACTTCTATCTGTATGTTTGATGGATTTATACAATGCTGGGATGAAAAATTCAGGAGCAACATGATTAGGCCCGAAACGGTAATTAATAAATATATTGACCAGGACTGGAGGCCATATTTGCAAACACCGCCTTTTCCAGAATATACCTGCGGCCACAGCACTGTATCATCTGCAGCGGCAGAAGCATTAACAAAAATATACGGTGATAATTTTAATTACACCGATACCAGCGAACTGGAATTTGGAATTGCCAACCGTTCTTTTACTTCATTCAGGCAGGCAGCGCAGGAAAATAATATGGCAAGGTTTTATGGCGGCATTCATTTTCATCCAAGTTGTATTGTAAGCAATGAGTATGGAAAAAAAGTAGGAGATTTTATTGTAGGCAAATTAAAACTGGAGAAATAAATTTTCCATTTTTTAAAAACTAATTTTAAAATTATAACATGAAAAAGATTTTTATTATACTTATTGTTGCGTTAGCAATAAAATTCAATGCAAATGCACAGGGCTGCGTAGCAATTAAAAGTAATGGTGGCTATTGCATGGCTAATCATGATAGTGCAAATAAAAAACAAAATTTTACACTCAGTATCAATCACCGGTATTTTAGATCGTACAAACATTTTGTAGGTACAGCAGAACAAAAACAAAGAACTGAAGGAGGTACCGAAGTGGTAAATTATGCACACACTACCGATTTTAATTTAAACAAAACATTAAAAAATGGATGGAGTGTTTCAATTGATGTTCCCGTTATTGCAAACAACCGCTCCTCTTTATATGAGCATGGTGGTAAAAGCAGGCACAGCACAAAATCATTCGGTTTGGGTGATGTAAGATTAGCTGCATACAAATGGATTATTGATCCGGTAAGAATGAAAAAAGCAAATGTGCAAATTGGCTTAGGTTTAAAATTACCTACCGGTGATTATAAGTACGCCGATAAATTTTTTGTAAACGACAGTACAAATATTTTAGGCCCCGTTGATCAGTCGATACAATTGGGCGATGGAGGCCTGGGTTTTACAACAGAAATAAATGCTTATTACAACATTATCAAAAATTTAAGTGCTTACGGAAATTTTTATTATTTAGTTAATCCAAGAGAACAAAACGGAACTTCTACTGCAAGAGGCAGCGCTCCATCTGTAACTGCTGTACGCTATGGAAGCGATGTAATGAGTGTGCCCGATCAGTACATGTACAGAGCTGGTTTAAATTACACTGTAAAACATTTAACTGTTTCTGGCGGCGTACGTAAGGAGTGTTTAACAGTAAAAGATTTATTTGGTGGCAGTAATGGTTTTCGCAGGCCGGGCTATATAGTTTCTGTTGAGCCGGGAGTTACTTATGAGTTTAAAAAGATCAGCGCCTATGCGTATGTTCCTTTTGCTGTAAAACGTAACCGCACCCAAAGCGTACCGGATAAAAACAGAACAAAAATTACGGGTGTGTATGCACAGGGTGATGCAGCTTTTGCAGACTATGCATTAAACATCGGGCTGACATTTAAATTTTAATTTATCAAAACTTTGTATGAAAAAAAATATCATCAAAAAGAATAAAATAATAAGCATATTCATTTGCCTGTTATTTTTTAACCAGGCAATATTTGCCCAAACTGATATTGATGGGCTGATGATGCAGAAAAACTTTTTTTGTGTTGGCCCCACCGTTGGTAAAAGCAGCTGGAAAAATTATTGGGAAGGAACTTTTAAAAGAGATAATGCTAACTTGGGAACGGTAAGTACCGCAGCTGCAATGATAATGGGTAATTATGGTATAACCGATAAACTAAACCTGCTTTTTGGTTTGCCTTATATTAAAACAAAAGCAAGTGCAGGTAATTTAAAAGGCCAAAAAGGGTTACAGGATTTATCTGTTTTTGTAAAATGGGTTGCCAAAGAAAAAATGATAGGCAAAGGGAATTTAAAAGCAATTTTAATTGGCGGCTATTCAACACCGGTTTCTAATTACAGTGCAGATTTGCTGCCATTGTCTATTGGCTTACACAGTAAAACAACCATGTTAAGATTAACGGCAGATTATGAAATTGGAGATTGGTTTGCAACTGCATCCGGCACTTATAATTTCAGGAATAATGTAACCTTAGACAGAAATACTTATTACACTACCGAAATGCATTACACTAATGAAGTAAAAATGCCCGATGCAACGTATTTTAATTTAAGGGCAGGCTACCGCAGCAGTACATGGATAATAGAAGCCATTGCAGATAAATGGACAACACTTGGAGGCTTTGATATTACCAAAAACAACATGCCTTTTATCAGCAATAAAATGAACGCCACAAAACTGGGTATCCATATAAAATACGATACCGATTTTGTAAACGGGCTTTCATTTATTGCAGATGCCAGTACCACTGTAGCAGGTAGAAATGTGGGGCAAAGCACCGGTTTTAGCGGAGGTGTTTTTTATATCCTCGATTTTAGTAAAAAACAAAAAGAAGAAATTAAAAAATAAAATCTATGCTGCTTTGGCCATTGGCCATAGTGGTTTAAAATTAAAACAATGAAAAAGATATTTTTATTTATCAGTTTAACAACTGTTACAGCAATTACAGTTTTTAATTCCTGTTCAAAAAAAATTGACGAGGTAAATCTTTCCTATCCCGCAATAAACCCAGTAAGGCCTGATGCAAATGCAGGGACCTGGAAACCCATTTTATTAACCTCGGCCAGTGAATTTGCCTGTGCTGCTCCAATAGCAACAACATCGCCGGATTATGTGCTGCAGTTAAATGAAATAAAAAGTTTTCAAAACGATATTTCAAACCAAGAAAAGGATTTAGTAAACTATTGGGGTGCTGGAGCAGTTGTTCGTTGGAATGAAATTATGAGGGAGCTGGTAGCCAAACATAATCTCCCCCCTTATCAAAATGCTGATGGTACTTATCCAATACCCAATGCTGCAAATCCGTTGGCGTATCCAACCTTTCCATTTTCTAACCCTCCATATGCATCAAGGGCGTATGCTTATTTAAGCGCTGCACAATACGATGCCTGCATAGCAGGTTATTATTACAAAGCTTTGTACAACCGTACAGCACCATTTAATGTGGATGCAAAAATTACAACGCTTTTACCAAAATCAACATTGCCATCTTACCCAAGCGAAGATGCGGTGGTAATGGGTGCATCGGTAGAATTATTGAAGTTATTATTTCCCGGCGACCAGGATTTCATCAATCAAAAGGCAGAGGAACATAAAAGGGCAAGATTAATTGCAGGTGCAAATGTACGCAGCGATTTAGATGCAGGCGAAGCATTGGGTAAATCGGTAGCTGCAAAATTTATTGCAAGGGCAAGAGGCGACAGGGCAGGCGCTGCAGTTGGTAACCCAACGGTATGGTTGAAATTGCAAACAGATTGTGAAGCAAGGGGCGAAGTACCCTGGATAAGCCAGGATGCACCACTTCGTCCTTGTATGTTACCCTTGTTTGGAAATGTAAAAAGCTGGTTGTTCGATTCTTTAACAATGGTAACTGCTATCCGTCCGCCTGCGCCTCCAGGCACAGGCTCAATACAGTTTAAAAACGAAACAGAAGAAATATACCAGATGCAAAAAAATCTTACAAGGGAACAAAAAAGGATTGCCACTTTCTGGTCGGATGGTGTTGGGAGTTACACACCACCCGGCCATTGGAATTATATTGCTGCTACTGAATTTGCACAATTAAATTTTAGCGAAGCAAGATGGGCAAGAAACATGGCGTTAGTTAATATGAGTTTAATGGATGCAGGAATTGTTTGCTGGGATGCAAAATATTTTTATTACAACCCAAGGCCAATGCAGGTGGATACCCGTATTAAAACAGATATAGGCCTTCCTAACTTTCCGGCATATATAAGTGGGCACAGCACATTCAGCGGAGCTGCGGCAACAGTGTTAGGTTATATTATCCCTGCCAAAGCACAGCAATTTGCAGCTATGGCAAATGAAGCCTCAATGTCACGTATGTATGGTGCAATACATTTTCGCAGCGATTGTGAGGTTGGTATTACAACCGGAAATAAAGTAGGTAATTATGCAATAAGCAGGGGGCGTACAGATGGGGCAGAATAAAATGACCGTTTGATTTTTTATAAGGGGGCATGATTTTTATAACGCCGTATAAAAAATTTTATCAATAAAAAAGTATGAAAAAAGTTACAATATTTTTACAAATGATATTTTTTGCTGTAACATCATTGGCACAGCAACCGGATATTAATAAGGATACATTAATAAAAGTAAAATTGCTGGATAGCCTTATCTTTTATGCTTACCTCAATCAAAATATTGTAAAACAATTATTAGCGGAGCAGGGTACTTATATTTTTGCCGGAAAAAAAACGGAAGTAATCAACCTTGTAAATACTGCAGCAGATATTACCAATAAAACAGGCAGGCAGGTGTTTGCAAAAATCCCCGGCATTTTTGTGTATGATATGGATGGCTCCGGCAATCAAATAAATATCGCTGCAAGAGGTTTAGACCCTCACAGAGGATGGGAATTTAATATTCGTAAAGACGGGGTGCTAACCAATTCCGATATGTATGGTTATCCTGCAAGCCATTACAGTATGCCGCTTGAAAGCATTGAACGCATTGAATTAGTAAGAGGTACAGGGTCATTACAATATGGTGCCCAGTTTGGGGGCATGTTAAATTACATAACCAAGCAGGGTGATACCAGCAAGCCGGTTGGTTTTGAAAGCATCAATACAATTGGGTCTTTTAATTTACAAAGTACTTACAATGCCATTGGGGGAAAAGCAGGGAAGTTCAGGTATTATGCATATATACAAAAAAAATCAAAAGAAGGTTACCGTAAAAACGAACACACCAGTTCCCAGGCGGAATCGGTTATGTTTACTTACGAACCCAATAAAAAATTTTCTATCCGTTCAGAATGGGCAAGGTCAAAATATTTATACAGAATTCCAGGTGCTTTAACGGATAGTATGTTTGCTGCCGATCCAAAGCAGGCTACACGTAGCCGTAATTATTTTAGCCCCGATATTCATGTACCTTCAATAACAGTAAACTGGCAGATGGCAGATAAAACAAAATTACAATTAACCAGTTCGGCAGTATTAGGCCGCAGAAATAGTGTGCTTTTTGATAAACCAACAAATATTAGAGATACCATCGTAAATGCCACACAACAATATAATAACCGGCAAATAGATATCGACAGGTTTAACAGTTATACTACTGAGTTAAGAATATTACAATTTTATCGTTTAGCAAAACAAACCAGTTCGCTGGCAGCCGGTGTACAATATATGAACAATGATTTGCACCGCACACAATTAGGCAAAGGCACCACGGGCAGCGATTACGATTTAACATTGGTTGACCCTGTTTGGGGAAGAGACATGCATTTTAAAACAAACAACCTGGCTTTGTTTGCCGAAAATAAATTTCAAATAAAAAACAACCTCTCCATAAATTTGGGTGCAAGAATAGAAATGGGACAAACCAAAATGACGGGTAAAATTGTTTATTATCCCGATAATCAAATTCCGGTTTCAATCAAACATCAGTTCCCTTTATTGGGAATCAACCTTTCATATAAACCGGGGAAAAATACAGAACTCTACGGAGGATGGTCGCAAAGTTACCGGCCTATGCTTTTTAAAGATTTAATTCCTGCTTCATTCTATGAAAAAATTGATCCCAACATTAAAGACTCCAAAGGTTACAATGCTGAATTAGGTTTTAGAGGAAGCTATAAATTTTTAAGATGGGATGTCAATGGATTTTTATTACAGTATAATAACCGCTTTGGTACGTTGGCACAAACAGATAATAGCGGTAATTTTTATACTTACAGAACAAATGTGGGCAATTCATTTACAAAAGGTGCAGAAATATTTATACAGGGAGATTGGATTTTGGGGAAAAGAACTGGCTTATCTGTATTTTCCTCAACAGCATTTATACATGGCAGATATACAAATGCCATTGTAAAATCAGGCAATGCAAATATTAATATTCAGGGAAATAAAGTAGAAAGTGCACCAGACGTAATATCCCGTAATGGGGCTACTATAAGGGTTTATAAAATAAGTTTTTCGGTATTGTACAGTTATACTGCTGCAACTTTTGCAGATGCATTAAATACAGTGCAACCACCAAAAACTACAGGTGCTGTTGGGTTAGTGCCTTCTTATGGTATACTGGATATAAATGCTGCTGTAAAAATTTTAAAAAATCTGGAATTAAAAATGACGATGAATAATGCTGCAAACAAACAATACTTTACCAAGCGGCCGCTGTTTTATCCGGGCCCGGGTGTTTGGCCATCCGAAGGACGTAATGGAAGTATTACGCTTGCTATACGGCTTTAAAATATTTTGTTATAATCGTTAGGTACAAAAAGCGTAAACACGTTTGCCGTGCCTGTTTAAGCAGGCAGGGTTTTACGGCTTAAACTTTATGCATGAAAAAATTATTTTACTTTGCTTTGATTGGTTTGCTGCTTTTTGAAGTAGCTAATGTATATTTTATTATGCCCATGCCCGGCAGCCAAAAGATGAATAGTATTGAAGCGGCATATTTTTTATACCAGTGGCGCTGGTTTTTTAGAACTGCTTTTGTGATGCTGCTGCTGGTTGGTTTATTTAAAGCCAGCTGGAAACGTAAATGGATTGTTGCCTTTACAATATTGATTGCAGCAACTGCAGTTTATATGGCAAATTTTGTAATGGCGGCAGATCATATGTTTTATCAACCTCAAAAATTATTACTTGTAAATGCAGCAAATAACAAAGTAGATACTAACCGTTTAGTAATTGGTATCGTAAATAATGGCGACGCAAAAGCATATCCTGTCAGGTTTTTAGGGTATCACCATCAGGTGCAGGATGCTGTTGGCGGCAAGCCGGTAATTGTAACCTATTGCACTGTTTGCAGAACAGGAAGAGTTTTTGAGCCAACGGTAAATGGCGGGCAGGAACAATTTCGCCTGGTAGGAATGGACCATTTTAATGCCATGTTTGAAGATGCCACAACTAAAAGCTGGTGGCGACAGGCAACTGGTGAAGCCATCACCGGAAAATTGAAAGGGCAAAAATTACCGGAATTTTTCAGCACACAAACTTCTTTAGGAGTATGGCTGCAGTTAAATCCCAACTCACTCATTATGCAACCCGATCCTGCATTTGAAAATAAATACGATACCACATTAAAATACGAAAATGGCAAAAGTAAAAGTAAACTAACGGGTACCGACAGCCTTTCATGGAAAGATAAATCGTGGGTGATTGGTGTAAAAGTGGGGGATGAAAAAAAAGCATATGACTGGAATACATTAAAAACTAAAAGAATTATTAATGATAAAGTGGGCAGCAGTTTTGTGCTGCTTGTTTTGGCAAAAGATGATAAAAGTTTTTTTGCCTTTGAAAGGCCTGCAGAAAACGCAATTTTCACTTTGCATAATGATAAGTTAGTGATGAATAACCATCATTACAAAATAAACGGAAAGGGAATTGATACTGCTTTTTCTTTAAAGCCCTTATTTGCTTACCAGGAGTTTTGGCATAGCTGGCGGACTTTTAATAACAATACAAAAAGATATTAAAAATAATTACTGAAAATTTACTGTAAATATCCTCGAAAACTTCCTCTGCCCCGCCTGTGGTAAAACTTGCCTTGGTTAATACATGCTCTTTATCATAAATTGCACCTAAGAATACAGCGCATGCTCTTTAACTCCATAAATTTTTTATTCTTTTTTTCTATTGTGTTTTTTTTGTTTTACTATTTAAATGGTACAGCAAGAAAGGTATTGTTGTTTATAGCCAGTTCTGTTTTTTACATGTGGTTTATTCCATCTTATATTTTTATTTTATACTTTACAATACTGGTTGATTTTATTGCAGCCATTCAAATTGAAAAAAGTGCTGATAAAAAAAGAAGGAAGCAGATTTTATTGCTGGGGATCATCAATACCTGCATTATACTTTTTGTTTTTAAATACTGTAATTTTTTTATTGATAATTTTAACGGGCTGGGTTTTACACCCATAAAACACTGGGAAATTATTTTACCTATTGGCCTTTCCTTTCATGTATTTCAAAGCCTGAGTTATATTATAGAAGTGTACAGGGGAAATATAAAAGCCGAAAAAAATATTTTGGTATATTCCAATTTTGTAATGATGTTTCCGCAACTGGTGGCAGGCCCAATTGAAAGGGCGGCAAATCTTTTGCCGCAGTTAAAAGAATGTAATCATAAAATTACCTATGCCGATTTTTCAATTGGGTTATCAAGATTTTTTTGGGGGTTGTTTAAAAAAGTGGTGATTGCAGATACTGCCGGTGTGTATTCTGGCGTGGTCTATCAAAATTACACCCATCATTCCGGCAGCACACTTCTTGCGGCAACTTTTTTATTTTCCATACAAATTTATTGCGACTTTTCAGGTTACTCTGATATGGCAATTGGTACAGCAAGGATGCTCGGCTTTAAATTCAAAGAAAATTTTACACTGCCTTACTTTTCTAAAACTCTTACAGGGTTTTGGCGGAGATGGCATATCTCTTTATCAAGCTGGTTAAGAGATTATATTTATATCCCTTTAGGTGGAAATAGAAAAGGTAAGATAAAAACTTGTATCAACCTGATGCTTACTATGCTTATTGGCGGGTTGTGGCATGGCGCCTCCTGGAACTTTGTAATCTGGGGAGGTTTAAATGGGTTTTATTTAATGGTAGAAAAAGCATTTAATTTTTCTGCATTCAAACCTAAAAATTTCTTCTTAAAATTATTGGGGGCATTGTTTGTATTTATTGCCATAAGCTTTACGTGGATTTTTTTCAGGGCTGCTACTTTTCATCAGGCTGTTGGTATTATTAATTCCATCTTTACTGAATTTGATCCGGAGAGTTTTCAAATTTTAGATACGGGTATTTTTATTACCGCCATTTTTTCAATTATTGTGCTGCTGCTTTTTGAATATTTTATTTTTAGAAAATACAGTTTTGAAGATATTTTTTATTTTAAACGGGGCAATTTTTATCTTTCGCTGCTTATTGTATTTTTTATCTGTTACATAATTTTGTTTGGAAATTCCAATAGTAACCAATTTATCTATTTTCAATTTTAGCGATGAAAAAAATACTTATAAAAATTGCTGTAATATTTTTGATCGTACTTATTTTCGACAGGCTGTTCAGTTTTGTTTTTACTAAGCATATTTTTGAAAAAACGATTAGTGGAGAGAGCGGGGGAAATCTTAATTATTTATTAGAGAAGAAAAAAAACGCTGATTATATTATTTTGGGCAGCTCCAGGGCAAAACACCAGGTTGATCCCGAAAAACTTACTGCTATTAATGGTATTGGTTATAATGCCGGTATTAATGGTGTAGGCACAATATTGCACAGCAATATTGTGCTGGATATCCTGCTGCATGAAAATTTTAAACCCAAAATTATCCTGCTGCAAATTGATGCCATCAACTTTGCGGCTGAACATTTAGAGAGCTATCAGTATGGGTTAAATTCCCTCTACCCCTATTATAAAAAAAGCAAACTGCTGCAAAGCTCAGTAAAAGAATTACCGTTTGAAGAGCAGTTGAAATTAAATTTTGAAATGTATAAATTCAATGGAAAAATAACTAACCTGCTTTTAAATTATTTTAAGCAACAATCAGTTGTTGATAATAATGGGTACTTCCCTTTATATCAAACTATGGATAGTGTAAATCAGCAAGGCTTACCTTTTGCAAAATTTAATTTTTCTGCAAAAAAATTACAGGTATTGAATAATATTATTACAAGCTGTAAACAAAATAATATTCAACTGGTAATAATTTTTTCGCCTTACTATAAAAACGTAAATTACAAAAAAGACGAAGTGAATTTTTTAAAAAACTATATTAGTAATATTTCCGGAAAGGTAAATATTATAGATATGGCCAACATTACAAACCTGCCAGATTTACAAAATGCACAAAACTGGAAAGATATCGGGCATTTAAATAATATTGGTGCAGCAAAATTTTCAGCATCTCTAAACGACAGTTTGAATATGAAATTATAATATGAAAGTAAAATTCACAATATTATTTTGTTTGATTTTATTATTAGAAATAATATACGGACAATTTTTCCCGAGCTGGAATTTTAATATAGGCTCGTTAAATATTTTAAATCGAATAGTCACATATTTCTCTTTTTTTGCAATAATACTTTCTGCGATTTTTATCTTTAAAACACAGTGGTTAACAATCTATGTAGGAATTTTTCTTTTTATTATGTTTATGGTATCCACATTGATTACAATATATCCCATTGATACCCACAGCGAACCTTATGACATTGCCACATTGGGAAAATATGCTGATGGGAAAAAATTAATTGTCAGAGAGTATAAAAGTTCAAAAACAAACAGGGTAATTCATGATACACTTTTAGTAAAAGACATAGGTGTTTTTAGAAGGCAATACAACAATTAAAATAATTTTTTTTATAATCAGGCGGACATGATAAAATTTTCCACTACCATATTAAAATTTGATAAGCAGGGCGAAAAAACCGGCTGGACTTATATTGTAATTCCTGCAAAAGTTGCACAGCAGTTAAATCCCAAAAATAAAAAATCATTTCGTGTAAAAGGAAAGTTGGATGATTTTGAAATAAGCAAAGTGGCGTTAATACCCATGGGAGAAGGCGATTTTATTATGGCCATTAATGCTGCTATGCGTAAAGGTATTGGTAAAAGAAAAGGTGCAACAATTAAAGTGCAGTTGGTTGCTGATGCTGCACCCATATTACCTCCGGAAGAATTAATAGAATGTATGGCAGATGAACCTGAAGCAGTAGCATATTACAATAGTTTACCACAAGGCCACCGCAATTACTTTACCAAATGGATAGACAGCGCAAAAACTGATACCACTAAAGCAAAACGAATTGCCTTAGTAATTAAGACGATGTTGCGTAAAATGGATTTTGGTGCAATGCTGAGGGAAGAAAGGGACGAAAAGAAAAAATTAATGGGATAATTTTTAAAACTAAAAATATTTTTCCCGAATTAATTTTTTATTACTCACTGCCCATTGCTCACTGCCCATTGCTCACTGCCCATTGCTCATTGCCTTTTGCTCATTCCTCAACTCTCCCTCACCATCAAATACTCCGCCAGTTCCATTAACGGTTTTTTTCTTACAGATAAAACCGCAACATCTTCCAAATGTTTCAAAGCAGCAGTAAAATAATTTTGCTGTAATTGTTTAGCCCATTCATCTGCTTTGCAATCTTTAAAAATGTCTAAAACTTTTTCTACTTTATCAGCAGGATTATCAATCATTAATTGCAGTAATTCTTTTTTTGCATTTACTGAAGCCGCTTCCATTGCATGTATAAGCAAAAAAGTTTTTTTATTTGCTAAAATATCTCCGCCAACCTGTTTGCCAAATTTATCAGGGTTACCGAAAGCATCTAAATAATCATCCTGCACCTGAAAGGCAATGCCCAGGTTTTTTCCAAACTCATACAAATGATTTTGATTACCACCGCCGGCACCGCCGAGTATAGCACCCAATTGTAAACTTGCCGCAACCAATACAGAAGTTTTTAAAGTGATCATATTTACATAGTCATCAAAACTTACGGTATCTTTTTTTTCAAAATCCATATCCAGTTGCTGTCCTTCGCAAACCTGGCTGGCAGTAACATTAAACAACTGCAATACTTTTTGCAAATTGGCCGGCTGAATTTTATTTAAATTTTCGTAAGCCTTTACAAACATTACATCGCCTGCAAGCAGAGCGGTTGATTCGCCATATTTTACATGTACAGTTTGCATACCACGGCGTACAGGCGCTTTATCCATAATGTCGTCATGTATCAAACTAAAATTATGAAAAAGTTCTATTGCTGCAGCTGCATGATAGGCATCGGGATTAATTTCATCAAACAACTCATTAGCCAGTAACACACAAACAGGGCGGATTCTTTTACCGCCAATACCTAAAATATATTGTGCAGGGTCGTACAAACTTTCTGTATGCGTTGGAAAGTGACGAACATTAAATTTTTCTTCAAATAATTGGGAGAGTGCTGAAAAAGAATGCATTGATTAAATAAATTATAGCAGTTTAATATCGGGTATTTCTGCAAAATGATTATCGGTTGTAAATAAAGTAAAGTTATTTGCTAAAGCAACTGAAGCAATCCAAATATCATTTTCAGGAATGGGTTTACCTTTCGCTTTCAGTTGTGCTTTAATTTTGCCATAAGTAATTGAGCACTGTTTATCAATTGAAATTATTTTACATTGTTGTAAAAAATCTTCAATCATTATTATATGTTTTTCAGGAGCTGAAGAACAGTAAGCGCCATAATATAATTCTCCAATAGCAACAGTACTTATAAAAACTTCAGATAACTCATCTAGTCTTTTTGTAATCTGCACATTCTTTTTAAAAAAATGAACAACAATACTTGTATCGAGTAAGTACTTATTTCCAGTCATCAGGATCAATTTGTTCACACCCTTTTTCAATACTATTCCCAAATTCCTCCGCTTCTTCAGGACTTAAAAGGCTGTTTAGTGCTGAGAACTTTTTTGCCACTTTTTCGCTATGTCTATTTTTAGCCAAAATCTTTTCTACCTCATTCAGTACCTCATCATTATCCTCTTTCAATAATGCTTCTACTAAAAATAATTTTTTTGAATCTTCGTACATAACATAAATTTTACTTCCTCAAATTTACTTATTTTTTCTTCTTCAACCCCACTTTTGGTTTTGCCGCCTGTTTAATTAAAGCCGTATTGGTAACTTTTGCTTTTACATTGCTACCGGGCACCCACTCATAATCTAACTGCCGCTTGCCTAAATTTGCAGCCACCACTTTTATCCGCACTTTATCACCCATCCTGAATTTTCTCTTGGTTCTTAAACCTACCAAAGCATAATCCGTTTCATCTAATCTAAAATCATCATGCTCACTTAAATCCCTTACCGTAACCATGCCTTCGCATTTATGCAAAACAGTTTCTACAAAAAAACCAAAAGATGCAACACCACTAATAATACCATCAAATTCCTCACCCAAATATTGCTGCATAAATTCTACCTGCTTATATTTATTTCCGGCACGTTCCGCTTCCATCGCTTTGCGTTCCCTGTCGCTGCAATGCTTGCATTTTTCATCCATCTTTTTATCAACCTTCAAATTTTTCTCTAAGCATTCCTGTAAAATGCGGTGTACCATCACATCGGGGTAACGGCGTATCGGAGACGTAAAATGACAGTAATGCTCAAAGCCCAAACCATAATGACCGATGTTGGAGGAAGTGTAAACAGCTTTTGCCATAGTGCGTATGCCCAATTGCTCCAGCACATGTTGTTCCGGTTTGCCCTGCACTTCTTTAAGCATTTTATTAAAAGATGCAGCTACGGCTGCTTCATCATGCATATCAAAAACATAACCAAACTTTTTTGCAAAGGCAACAAATGGTTTTAGTTTTTCATCATCAGGCGTATCATGTATGCGGTACGGAAAAGGCACCGGTAGTTTATTTATTTTTATTTTAGACACATATTCAGCTACCGTTCTGTTGGCCAGCAGCATAAACTCCTCAATTAATTTATGTGCATCTTTACTTTCCTTAATTACAATGCCAATGGGTTTTCCTTTTTCATCTAATTGAAAACGCACTTCCTGCGATGAAAAATTTATAGCACCTTTTCTAAATCTTTCCCTGCGGAATTTTTGTGCAAGGTCATTCAGCAGCATAATCGGTTTGTAATGCAGGCCATCTTTCTTTTCAATAATTTCCTGCACTTCATCATAAGTAAAACGGTGGTTGCTGTGTATAACGGTACGGCCCAGCCAGCTGTGTTTTACTTCGGCACGGTTGTTAATTTGAAAAATTGCAGAGAAAGTATATTTATCTTCATGGGGACGTAAAGAACACAATTCATTCGAAATTTTTTCGGGCAGCATTGGGTTAACCCTGTCTGGCAGGTAAACACTTGTAGCTCTTTCGTACGCCACTTTATCCAATAGCGATCCCGGTTTTACAAAATGACTCACATCTGCAATGTGTACCCCAATTTCGTAATTGCCATTATCTAAATTTCTTACAGAGATAGCATCATCAAAATCTTTTGCATCATTAGGGTCAATTGTAAAGGTTAAAATGTCTCTGCAGTCTTTACGCTTAATTAATTCCTGCCGGGTAATATTTTCCGAAAGGCTGTGGGCTTCCTTCATCACTGCATCATCAAACGTTAACGGAAAGCCGCAGTCAATTAAAAGTTCTTTCATGGCAAAGTCATTCATGTCTTCTGCTTTAATCACACTCACCACTTCGCCTTCAGGTTTTTTATCATCCTTATTCCATTTGGTTAAACGCACCACCACACGGTCTTTATCTTTTGCACCATTTAATTTTTCGATCGGTACAAAAAAATCCGGCATGGGCTTTTCGGTATCGGCTGTAAAAAAAGCAAATGCTTTACTTACCTGCAGGTTGCCAATAAATTCTGTTTGTTTTCTTTCGCTGACATCAGTAATTTTTCCATCAATACGTTTGCCATTGCCGCCATCACTTTTAATTTGCACTTTTACCATGTCGCCATGAAAAGCCCTGTTAAAATCATTTGGCCTTACCAAAATGTCTTTATCCATTCCTTCTACTAATACAAAACCAATACCGCTTCGTGAAATATCTAATTTTCCTTTTACTGTTTTACTTTGAGAAGAACTTTTCGGCTCCTTTATTTTTTTACTCATAATTTTTTTCTTTTTTGTACAAGCTGTATTTCTTTGTTCAACATCGTTGCGTCGCACTCTTGTACGTCATACCTTTTATCAGCTTTTATCTAAGCGTAGATAAACACTATTTTTTCTGTGTTTCCGTGCTTCTGTGGCAAAAAACTGTCTGCAATGTACCAACAAATTCCTACATTCGAATAAACCATCAATTGTGCAGCCACTCACAAATTCTCCACAACGTATAATTACTAAAACCATCTGGATACTTTCACTGGTAAGTTTGTTTACCGATATGGCCAGCGAAATGCTCTATCCTATCATGCCCATTTTTTTAAGGCATATTGGTTTTTCGGTAATTGCCATTGGAGTTTTAGAAGGCATTGCCGAAGCAGTGGCTGGTTTAAGCAAACCTTATTTTGGTAAATTAAGCGACAGCACGGGCAAACGTTTACCGTTTGTACAATTGGGTTATGGACTAAGCGCTATCAGTAAACCCATGATGGCGTTATTTATTTATCCGCTCTGGATTTTTTTTGCAAGAACCATTGACCGTTTAGGTAAAGGCATACGCACCGGCGCAAGAGATGCTTTATTAAGCGACGAAGCAACAAAAGAAACTAAAGCAACCGTTTTTGGTTTTCACCGCAGTATGGATACTTTGGGTGCAGTATTCGGCCCTGCCATTGCATTGGTATATTTATATTTTAATCCGGATAATTATAAAACACTTTTTTTAATTGCATTTGGCCCGGGTGTGCTGGCAATAATTTGCACCATGCTCATTAAAGAAAAACCTAAATCTCTAAACCCTAAACCTATAAATGCTAAACCCACCAACCTATTCGCCTTCATCACTTACTGGAAAACCAGCCCCGCTGCTTACAAAAAATTGGTTATTGGTTTATTACTTTTTGCATTATTCAACAGCAGCGATGTTTTTTTATTATTAAAAATGAAAGAAAGCGGATTAACGGATACTGAAGTAATTGGTGTGTATATTTTTTACAATTTAATTTATGCTTTGCTGGCATATCCTGTTGGTATTTTGGCTGATAAATTAGGGTTGAAAAAAATATTTTTATTGGGTCTATTTATTTTTATGGTGGTCTATACAGGTTTTGCTTTTAATAATAACCTGGTTGTTTTTTTGGTGCTGTTTGCTTTATATGGTTTGTACGCCGCCGCAACCGAGGGCATATCAAAAGCATGGATAAGTAATTTGGTGGATAAAACAGAAACCGCTACTGCCATTGGTACATACGCAGGTTTTCAAAGTATTGCTGCACTATTTGCCAGTACCATTTGTGGATTGCTCTGGTATAATTTTGGTGCCGTGGCCACTTTTTTAATTACAGCAGCAGTAACATTTATAGTGATGATTTATTTAGCTGTATATAAGGGTCAAGACGGTTTAAAACCGTCAGACCCTTAAAAAAGTTTCCCTAACTTTAGTAAAAGAAAAAAAATGAAATCGTACGATACCGTAACAGAAGCATTAAAAGATTTAAAAGCCACTGGCTATACTGTTG
>NZ_JANPCM010000281.1:0-3694 GCF_031430955.1 Ferruginibacter sp. | reverse complement strand
AAAAGAAAATTAAAAAAAATAATGCAGAGGTAAATACATAAAAACGTATTGGGTTTAAATAACTTGCACGCCTGCCCACCATATATTCTGTTGGTAAAAAGCCGGGTTTAGTAATTAATAGTTTAAGAGAACTGAAAAATTTGCCATCAAAATGAGTAATATCCTGGAAAAAATGCGAAATTAAATGCCATACCGTTTCTTTAGGTTCAATATTTTCCTGACCGCAAATATGGCAATATTTACCCTGTACCTGTGCATTACAGTTTAAACATTTTTTTTCTTTTCGCTCTGATAGATGACTCAAGTGTTAATTAATTTTGTTAAAAATAATAAAGTTTAGCGGCTTATGCATTTATGGTACAATTTAAGTTAATAAAAGATAGTTACTTTTGCCAAAGAAAAAATAATTCATGATAAAAACAGTTTTTGCATCCGCAGTAATCTTCGTTTTCTCTTTTAGCGCCAGTGCACAATATTATTACAAAGATATTTTAAGTAATAACCAGTTAATTGCCGAGATGGCGCAATTGAGGGAGCAAAAAATAAAAAGCATCAGCTTAAAAAGTTTTGAAGATGATGGCAGCCCAAGTGAAGGTTTTTTTTGCGAAAAAAAAATCAACAGGAATTACACTGCCGTGGAAACACTTACAAAATCAAATGTAACCGGTGCTTCTGAATTTACTTCTACCTTTAATGATAAAGCGCTTTTATTGCAAACACTCGACAGTTCGGATATATCTTCCAGCACATCAACTTACACTTATACCGGCAGCAATAAAATAAAAAGTATTGTATCAATTATACGCAGCAGTGATGATGATTTTAAAAATGAAATAAGAGAAGAGCATATTTATGAATACAACGATAAAGATTTGCCCGTAAAAATGACCCGTATAAAAAACAATACAGACAGTACCAGTTTTGTTTTTTCTACAGATGACAATAATAATGTAAGCATAGAAAAAAATACTAAAACCGGCGATACCTATTATTATTACTACGATAATAAAAACAGGATCACCGATGTAGTGCGTATGAACCAGTTTAACCAGAAAATGCTGCCCGATTATATTTTTGAATACAATACTGCTGGTTTAATTGCTCAAATGACCACTACCGAAGAGGGCGGCAGTTATTATTTTATCTGGAGATATACTTATGATAACGGCCTGCGTATAAGAGAAAAATGCTACTCTAAAGAAAAAAGATTGATGGGTACTATTGAGTATGAGTATAAGTAGTAATTTGTAAATGGTGAATGGAGAGTTGTGAATAAAACAGGTTTACTGATTTTTAGACTGTAAAGATTATTTTTTTTTACTTTTTTAATTACAATTGTTTCTCATTTCAATTAAAAGTAATTGCGATTTTTTACCAAGCGCCATTCCGGGCTGGCTGGCATATTCAGTATCTAATGCACGCATTTGCTGCTGCAATACTGTAAGCCTTGCAAGCCTGGAAGAGCTGCAGGCTAACTTTTGCTCAGCACTTTGAGATGTGCCACGGTTAAGCGCTTCCTGAGCTTCACAAATATTTAATTCTGCCTCAAGTATACCAACATAAACTGATGTTAGTGGATCCATCATACCTGCGTAAGCTTTTTGTGTTACCGAATCCTGAAAAGTATTACCATGGCTTGAGTTAGTAAGATTTTCTTCCTGCCTTCTTAATTCCTCTCTTTCAAAATTTACAATTGCCATGCGTTGCGATTGACAGGTACGTGCCCTTTGTGCACTTGCCGCATGCCGCTCCACACGCTCTCTCTCTTTGTCTAATGCTAATCTTCGGCTTATTATAAATTCATCTTCTTCTATTTTGTACCCGGTAGCGTTAAAGCAGGCCATGGCCTGATCAATATTTTTTATGGTACTCCGGTTACTTCCTGTCTGCATTTCCATTATCATAAATACACCTTCTTCGC
This sequence comes from Ferruginibacter sp., assembly GCF_031430955.1. Classification (GTDB taxonomy): domain Bacteria; phylum Bacteroidota; class Bacteroidia; order Chitinophagales; family Chitinophagaceae; genus Ferruginibacter. Next base: position 1,773 of record NZ_JANPCM010000281.1, on the reverse strand, counting down.
ACCTTACTACACCTACTCCAAATCCGCCAAAAAATTTTTGTATGTGTAATTTTTCCGGGTACCTGTCCCCATAAATATACCATACAGTAGGCTGGTCGGGTAATTTATATGCCATAGCATTTGCCTTACCATCGCAAAATAATTTACGTATATTTTTTCTTTCAATTGGCGCAGCAGTAAGTGCATCAGTAAGCTGGTATTTATGCGTATTGGTATTGCCGGTAGTTACCCAATGTTCCTGCACACCCTGCTTATTTTTCCGGTTAAAATAACGATAAGCATTGCCCTTATAGCCAAATACCATAAATGAAAAATCAGGCAGCTCGGGCATAATTAAAGTAATGGGTTCGCTACCATCTACTTTACCAGCTTCAAAACCAATATAACCATCTGTTGTATTAAGAAATACACCCTGCTGAATGGTGCCGCCATACACCATTTCTACATGAAGTGTCATATCAAAACAAAAACGTTGCCGGTTGGGTAACAATGTCATTGGCTCTGCGCCAGGCCTCAATATGGGGGCGGAAACCATTCTGGTTCTTATTCCGCTCCAGCTTACGGTATCCGGCCCTGGTGGTTGTGCAGTTATGCTGTTTATCATCAGCAAAAAAAAGTATAAAAATATTATTTGAAATTTTTTCATTACGGTTTAAATTATTTTTTAAGAAAAATTCAGAGTTTAAAAAATTCTACTCTCCGGTTTTTTGCTTTGCCTTGTGCCGATGTATTTTCAGCTACAGGTTGCACTGCACCTTTACCGTCTGTTTGTATTCTGGCATCTTCAATATTATAGTTAGTAATTAAATACTGCTTAACCGCCGCTGCCCTTTTTTTGGAGAGTGCAATATTAGTTGCTGCATTACCATCAATATCAGTATGGCCGATAATTTTTATTTTAAGCGATGCATTACCTTTCATTGCGTCGCCAAACTGGTTAACAATGCTGTACGATTCTTTTTTAATTACATCGCTGTTTACATCAAATAAAATATCATTGGTAACTGCTTTACCTTCTTCCATTAACTGCTTAATCAACAAACTCCTGGCATCTGTTTCGGCTGATGCAATGCGGATATTACTAACCAATACGCCAAGCTCCGATGCCGGTATGATATACATATTGCAGAGATAAAAATTATTCCTAAGCTCGGGTGTCAGTGCACGGGGCAGGTCGATTAGTTTTAATTTATCAAAATATACCCTTACCCTTGTTTTATTTATTGCCATACTAACATGCAGTACTTTGTTTGCATAAGATGGCAATGCAAAATCATTTTTATTACCGATAACGTCTTTTAAACCATACTCTACTGTTTTTCCATCGTTTTCATTATACCTGCTGATGCTTACAAAAAATTTATCTTTATAAAAAAGATCTTCTTTTAAAATATCTTTTACAGGTGTAAGACCAAACTGTATGTAAGGCGTGGATCTTTCTGGCTGGGCCTGAAGAAATAAATCAAATTCAATGGTACAATTTTCGGGAAGCTGTTTATCAAGCAGCGGATTAACAATTGTATTATGAACAATATCCAGCCACTTTCCTTCTACTCCATCAATAGTTACAATTTTTCCGCTGCCGTTAGTATTCCATTTTGCAGGGAAATCTGCAAGGGCATCCTGTTTAAAATCATCAAAAAAAATTATGTTGTTGCCTGGCATAAAATCTGAAAAACTATTTACCTGGGCAATACCGGTTGATGGGTTGGTTGCAGGAATTACAGTAACATTTTTACTTGCTGAATTGTTATCTGCCGGTACAGTTTCTTC
>NZ_JANPCM010000280.1:0-2417 GCF_031430955.1 Ferruginibacter sp. | reverse complement strand
ATTTTATTAATACTGCTGATGCCACGGATGGCACTGCCGTTTTTCATGCTTTCATTTTGTATAACCGTGCCCTCATCCTGCGGAGCAAAAGTGTTTTTTATCCATACCGGAATATTTTTACTCATTACCGGTTGTATAGTTGGCGGGTAAATCACTTTGGCACCAAAGTGCGATAACTCCATCGCTTCCTGGTAAGAAATTTTTGGGATGAGTTTTATATTGGTTACAATTCTTGGATCGGCAGTCATCATGCCCGAAACATCTGTCCAAATTTCCAACACTTTTGCATCTGCAGCGCCGGCAATAATTGCGGCTGTATAATCGGAGCCGCCACGACCTAATGTAGTGGTAATGCCATTTGCATCAGCAGAAATAAAACCCGGGAGAACGAATAATGATGATGCAGCTGTATTGAAATAATTTTTTATAGCAGCATTCGTTTTTGAAAAATCAACAAACGCTGCACCAAAATTACTATCCGTTGTAATTAATTCTCTTGCATCTTTCCATTGCACATCTAACTCCACCGCTTTTAATTTTGCTGCAATTATTTGGGAGGAAAGGAGTTCACCATAACTAACTATTTTATCTTTGGTGCGTTCAGATAATTCGCCCAGTAAAAAAATACCATTACAAATATCTTCGATCTCATTACACATTTTTTTTACTGCACTTAACACACTGCTTTGCTGTGTTACAGGTATCAATTCTTTAACTGTATTTAAATGCCTTGTTTCAATTTCCTGTAAAGAAGTTTTATAAGTCTCGTTATTGTTAGCAGCAAGCTGTGCACATTGCAACAACAGATCTGTAATACCTCCCAAGGCCGAAACTATTATTACAACTTTATCCGTCTTCGGTTTATTTTTAATAATGTCAACTACTTTATTGATATTTTCTGCGGATGCTACCGAACTGCCACCAAATTTTATAACCTGCATTTTTAATTTTTTAATTATACAAAATAATTTTCTTTTCAGAAAAATAGCGTGGGCCCAAGTGGTAATATGAAGATGTACAACCCTTAAAGGGTTGTGATTGTAATAATAGTAGTGCCACTGATAGTAAGCACTATCTTTGAGGAGGACGCAATATAGAAATTATTGTATTTCATCTGAACAGGACTCAAAGATATAAAAAATGATTGGATAATATCAAAAAATATTTCATCTTTGTTAACCGATTGCTGCCATCTTCATCATTTTCTTGAATAAATAATACAAATACTAATGGATCATCACAGTTCCCGTGGCTTGCAGCAATTTAATAATAACGTAGGTATCAAGTTTCAGCTTTACAACAGTTTGTTCTCGTCCCTTCCGTTTCATCGCATTGAAAAAACTGGCATTTTATTATCCGTTTTATCCAGCAATTGCGACGAAGGTTTTAAAAGAAAACAAAACCCCACTGCCATTATAGAGGAGTTTTTTTTAAAACACACTGCTTACAGAGAAGAGCAGGAAAAATTAGATATGCTGTTTAGAATTATTCAGTATGTAGAAAGGCAGGTGGTGTTGTTTGATGCACTGGAAGATGCCGCTTTTACCGATGTAAGAGATATGGCTGGTGCCGGCACATTAAAACAATTGGAATTAGAAGTAATTCAACATAAAAAAGAAAAAGAACTGGAAAATAAATTGAAAGATTTTTCTGTACAGTTGGTGCTGACTGCACACCCCACACAATTTTATCCCGGGGCGGTGTTGGGTATAATAAATGATCTTTCAAAAGCATTAGCAGATAATGATGCAGCAAAAATAAATATGTATTTGCAGCAATTGGGTAAAACGCCTTTTTTGCAAAAACAAAAGCCTACACCTTTTGATGAAGCGGTAAGTTTAATATGGTATTTAGAAAATGTTTTTTACCTGTCCGCAGGAAGAATTACTGCATTTTTAAAAAATCAGTTTAATGAGGTAATGCCGAAAAACAAATCCATTCTTAACATGGGTTTTTGGCCCGGCGGCGACCGGGATGGTAATCCTTTTGTAACGGCAGATACTACTTTAAAAGTGGCCCATGCATTAAGAGGCAGCATTATAAAATGTTATTATCTTGAAATAAGAAGAATGAAACGCAGGCTTACTTTTAAAGGTATTGATGTTATTTTAAACGGGCTGGAAAAACAATTGTACGATAATATTTTTATCCCCGGTTATCAAACTGATTTAACCACCACTTATATTCTTGATGAACTTAATAAAATAAAAGAGATCATTATTTACAAGCATAACGGTTTGTTTTTGCATTTGGTAAATAACCTTATCAATAAAGTAAATGTTTTTGGATTGCACTTTGCATCGCTTGATGTAAGGCAGGAAAGTACTGTACATAATATGGTGCTGGAAAATATACATGGCGAAGTGTACAGCAAATTATCTGCAGCAGAAAAAATTAATTTTTGTACTAATGCCCCG
>NZ_JANPCM010000279.1:0-4863 GCF_031430955.1 Ferruginibacter sp. | reverse complement strand
CGCAAATACGCTGGCATTTAATCTGAGCAATCCTGATACCTATCTCAACCAGGGTAAATATCCATTCTTTAATGTTAGCGGCTGCAGTGCCGGTAATTTTTACAGCTTCGATCCTACACGTGTTGCCGGCAGCATGTCTTTATCAGAAAAATATATTTTTACCAAACAAAAGGGAAGTATCGCTTTTTTTGCAGATACTCATTTTGGTATTGAGCCTTTTCTTGATTATTACAACACCAGTTTCTATAATGAATTTTGTAAAAAAAATTATGGAGGAACTGTTGGCGACCAGGTTAAAAAAATTACGCAGAATTTGGGTGGCAACAATCCATCGCTTGATTATTTCACCAGGATACATTTGGAAGAATTAGCACTGCACGGCGATCCGGCTTTAAGGTTGTATGCCCATGAAAAGCCAGATTATATTATAGAAGAGCAACTGATAAAAATAAGCCCTTCAATAATTTCTGTTGCAGATAATAGTTTTAACGTTAACGTAAAAATGCTCAATATTGGCATGGCCATTAATGATTCTATCAGGGTTACCATAAAACGTAAACTGCCAAACGACAGTATTAAAGTTTTATACAACCAGCTTATACGTGCAATGAAATACAGCGATTCGGTGGCTTTGGTAGTACCCATAAATCCCGGAACTGATAAAGGGCTAAATAAAATAATTGTTACGCTTGATGTAGATAACAGGGTGTCTGAACTTTCTGAATTGAATAATGGGGCAGAAAAAGAATTTTATATTTATGAAGATGAATTACGTCCGGTATATCCCTATAATTTTTCTATCGTTAATCAGCAGAACCTCACTTATACTGCAAGTACAGCAAATCCTTTGGGGGCCATGCGGCAGTATGTGATGGAAGTTGACACTACAGAACTTTTCAATTCTTCTTTCAAAAAAACATTTAATGCCTCAGGTGTTGGGGGGGTGGTGGAATTTAAACCCACCAATATAACTTTTACCGACAGTACAGTGTATTACTGGAGAACTTCTACAGTGCCTGTTGGTAACGCAACAATTATTTGGAACACAGCATCTTTTGTGTATTTACCTGCTGCTACCAATGGGTGGAATCAGTCGCATCTTTTTCAGCATTTTAAATCAGCTTATAGTAATATATCTTTAGACAGTACATCAAAAGCTTTTAAGTTTAATCCAAGAACAACAATTATTGTTTCTAATACTGGAATGTATCCTACAAGTTTAGCCGAGGGTAGTGAATTTAATTTGCAGATTAATGGGGCTCAGTATATTCAGGATGACTGTGGTGTTGGAAGAAATTTGATATTCTATTTATTTAATCCGGCTTCTTTAGATCCTGTCCTTAATGCTCCGGTAAATACACCTGGTCGGTATGGCAGCACTATGCCTTGTGCACTCAGTACAGTAAATCAATTCTCTTTTGATTATGGTGTGCCGGGAGCCGGTGGTAAAGCGGCTCGTAAGTTAATTAAAGATTTTATGGATTCAATTCCTTCAGGTTACTATGTTATTGTAAAAAACTCAATACCTGCTGCAGCTGCAGCCCCTATTTGGTCATTTGCTAACGACTGGTTATTGGACGGTCCCGCAGGCACCACATTAACTGATAAATTAAAAAATGAAGGCTTTGCCTCTATAGATTCTTTTAACAGGGCTCGTTGCTGGACATTTGCATACAAGAAAAATGATGCCGCAAATTTTGCTCCTCAATATAGTATGAGCCAGGGAATCTTCGATAAAAATTCTTTAGAGTTTAATATTTTTGGTAAGCAGGCCGAAGGAACAATAACATCGCCTGTTTTTGGGCCATCAAAAAAATGGGAATTTTTGCACTGGCGTGGCAGCAGCCAGGAAAATCCAACGGCTGATATAACCAATATAGGGGTTTATGGAATTAATAATGCCGGTTCAGCAACACTTTTAAAAACTATTACTTCTGCGAGGGATACCACTTTAGATTTTGTTGATGCAAACCTGTACCCTTACCTACAGTTAAAAATGTACAACAGCGATTTTAGTGTGGCAACTCCTTACCAGTTAAATTACTGGCGTGTTAACGGACAATTGGTTCCCGAAGGCGCTGTGGCAGCCAATATATTGTATCAAATGAAAGATACTGTAGATCAGGGTGAAATAATTGATTTCAAAGTAGCGTTTAAAAATATTAGCCCTGCAAAGTTTGACAGCGCTATGAAATTTAAAGCGGTGATAACTGATTACAATAATCAACCACATCCTTTAACAGTTCCAAACGGTAAAATACTTATAGCAGGCGATACGCTCAGTATCCGGTTTAAAATTGATACTAAGGATTATCCCGGAAACAATACTTTATTTGTAGATGTCAATCCTAATAACGACCAGCCTGAACAACTGCATTTTAACAATGTACTGTTTAAAGATTTCTTTGTAAGGCCGGATAATTTCAATCCTTTGCTTGATGTAACTTTTGATGGAGTGCACATTTTAAACAAAGATATTGTAGCGGCTAAGCCACACATCTATATAAAGTTAAAAGATGAAAATAAAACATTGGCCTTAACCGATACTGCATCAATAAAAGTACAGGTGCGTTATCCTGATAATACTTTACACAGTTATAATTTTGGCGATACCATGCGTTTTAACCCTGCAAATTTGGGCGCAGGGGAAAACAGCGCAAGTATTGATTTTATGCCTTATTTTCCTTTAGATGGCGATTATGAATTAATTGTTTCAGGTAAAGATGTAATTGGTAATAAAGCAGGCTCTCTGGACTATCATGTTATGTTTAATGTTATTAACAAACCCATGATATCAAACCTGCTTAACTATCCTAATCCGTTTACCACATCCACAGCATTTTTGTTTACGGTAACCGGCAGCGAAGTGCCGCAGAATATAAGGATACAAATTTTAACCATTACAGGTAAAGTGGTAAGAGAAATAACTAAAGATTAATTAGGTCCGTTGCATATTGGAAGTAACATTACCGATTTTAAATGGGATTTTACAGATAGGTATTGTCAAAAACTGGCCAATGGAGTTTACCTGTACAAGGTACTCACCAACCTTAATGGAAAATCGTTAGATAAATACCAGGCAGATGGTGATAAAACCGATAAGTATTTTAACAAAGGATATGGTAAAATGGTGCTTATACGCTAAGGGTAAATAATTTTATTTATATGAGGCTGCAAATTAAGCAGCCTCTTTTTATTTGTTATAAGTGGCTATTTTTGACGTATAAGTAAAATGGATACCAAAATATATTTTAAAAACCTGAACGGGCTAAGGTTTATAGCAGCATTAATTGTACTGCTCAGTCATGTGCCTCAATTAATAGGCGCATTTGGTATTACTCAAAAATTCAATCCTTTATTTTCTTTTCCTGTAAGTGCCGAATTAGGAGTTATACTCTTCTTTGCACTCAGCGGTTTTCTAATTACTTATCTCTTATTAACCGAACAGCAATTAACTGCTACTATTAATGTAAAAGCATTTTATATCAGAAGGGCTTTAAGAATATGGCCGCTTTATTTCCTTACTGTTGCACTGGCTTTTTTTGCTTTTCCATTTATAGATTTTTTAGTTTTTAATGGATACAGCGCAGCAGTTATCTGGTCAAGATTATCACTAAAACTTTTTTTCTATTGCATTTTTATGCCCAATATTGTAATGGATTTTTTAGGATTTATACCTTATGCCACACATAGCTGGACGATTGGTGCCGAGGAACAGTTTTATTTTATTTGGCCTGTATTATTTAAAAAGATAAAAAACAAAATAGGCATTTTTGCAGGCGTAATAATTATTTATCTGTCTATTTATTATTTGCTGCGTTATTTTCCCGGGCAAAATAAGTACAGCAAAACCGGGTTTTTAATCTGGTCACGGTATCCAATAAGCTGTATGGCTATAGGGGGTGTTTATGCATATCTTATTTTCATAAAAAATAGTATTGCTCAAAAAATAAAGCAACTCTTGTTTGCAATGTGGTTTCAGCTGGGTATGCTGGGTATACTCGTTTATTTTAGTGCAATGGGATATAATTTTAATTTTTTTAATAACGAAATTTATGCCGTATTGCTGGGGTACCAGGTATGTAATTTTGCTGCTAACCCTAAACCTATCTTTAGTTTGGAAAATAAATTATTTACCTACCTTGGAAAAATTTCTTACGGTCTTTATATGTTTCACCCTTTGGCAATCATATGTGCAGTAAAAATTTGCTTGGTGCTTAATTATACAAAAAGTATTTTAGTTTACCCTTTAACTGTTGCTGTGGCAATTGCACTGGCTGCACTTTCTTACCAGTTTTTTGAGAAATATTTTATAAAGAAAAAAGTAAAATACTCTGCTGTTGTAAGTGGCGATAATGTGAAGTAAAATGACCTTTCTTTTAAAGTTTTAGTTTCAAATTATAACAACTGTTATTCATTAACTTTGCAAAAAAAATACATGGCTAAAATAGCTATCAATATAGCCACTGGCAGTTTGCAGCAAAACGAAATTATTGTTGGTATCGATTTAGGCACTACCAACAGCTTGGTGGCCATTATACATCCCGAAAGTAAAAAACCTGTAGCGCTTAAAGAACATAACAGCAGTTCGTTGGTCCCTTCTGTTATTCATTTTGGTAAAGATGGAAATTTGATTGTAGGCGACGAAGCAAAACAATATTTAATTTCAGCCCCTGCACATACAATTTTTTCAGCAAAGCGCTTGATGGGTAAAACATACAATGATGTTGCAGTAAATGCATCTTCTCTTGCGTATAAAATTATTGATGATGAAGGCCGGCTGGTTAAAGTTCAGGTGGAGGATAAATTTTATTCTCCTGTAGATCTCTCGTCGCTTATTTTAAAGCAATTAAAAACACAGGC
>NZ_JANPCM010000278.1:0-3945 GCF_031430955.1 Ferruginibacter sp. | reverse complement strand
GTTTTTTTGCTGAGTATAAAATTTCCACAGCATCACAAACTGCTTACATTTATTATAACGGGCAGGCAAAAAAATACTGGCTAAGCAACAGTAAATATATGCAGGCCATGATTGCGTTGGCATTGCACCGCACTAAAGATGAGGTTACTCCAAAAGCAATTATAAAATCGTTAAAAGAAAATACCATTGTTAAAGAAGAGATGGGCATGTACTGGAAAGAGTGGACTAACGGCGGCTATTACTGGCAGCAGGCACCAATAGAAAGCCAGGCGATGATGATTGAAGCGTTCAGCGATATTGAAAAGAACAACACTACCGTTGACGATTTAAAAACCTGGTTGCTAAAACAAAAGCAAACCCAAAACTGGAAAACTACCAAAGCTACTGCTGAAGCATGTTATGCATTATTGCTAAATGGCAATAACTGGTTAGCTGAAGAAAAAGAAGTGGTAATTACTTTGGGCAGCACCGTTATTAAAAGTACAGACGATGCAATCCAGGCCGGCACAGGTTATTTTAAAAAAAGAATTGAAGGTGCCAAAGTTCAACCTTCAATGGGGGATGTATCAGTAACTCTAAACTCCTCAACCTCTAAACCTCTAAACTCTTCAACCACAAGCTGGGGAAGCATTTACTGGCAATACTTTCAAGACCTTGATAAAATTACTTCTGCTGAAACGCCTTTAAAATTAAAGAAACAATTATTTATTGAACGCAATACCGATAAAGGCCCCACATTAGTTGCTGTACAAGATGGTGCTGCATTAAAAGTAGGTGATAAAATAAAAGTGCGTATCGAATTAAAGGTTGACCGTGATATGGAATACTTACACATGAAAGACATGAGGGCAGCCTGCATGGAACCGGTAAATGTTATCAGTCAATACAAATACCAGGGCGGCTTAGGCTATTACGAAAGCACAAAAGATGCCAGCACCAATTTCTTTTTTGGTTCGCTTAACAGGGGCAGTTATGTTTTTGAATATCCCATGTTTGTAACACATGCCGGTAATTTCAGTAATGGCATTACAACCATTCAATGTATGTATGCGCCGGAGTTTACAAGCCATAGTGAAGGGATAAGGGTAAGTGTGGAATAATTTATTACACAAATTTTAAAACACCAATTACACGAACTAGCAGCTAAGCTATTTCGTGTTTTTGTTTTAAAACAATTCGTGTAATTTGCGGCACTAATAAAATTGGTTAAGTATGCCTACAAACCAAAACTATTCTATACCACTGCGTTTTCGTAAAATGGAAAACCTCCACATCGTTTTCTGGATTTTTAAAGACATCAGCTGGTGTATGGAGTGGCGGCTACTGGGCATTGCTATGGTAATCCCCACACTTGCCATAGCTATTTGGATAGCGATTAAAAACAGGGCTATCATGAGCGAAGCTTGCCACAACTTTGCCATCGTATTCTGGATAAGTGCCAACAGCCTTTGGATGGTAAGTGAGTTTTTTAAATTTGATGAAAAAATATTGCTGTTTGGTTTAACCGGCAAACAAACTGCTATGATACCTTTTTGCATTGGCTTATTATTTTTGGTTTTTTATTATTTAATTTGGCGGCCGAGGCATAAAGATGAGGTGGGAACGATGTGATTTTTTTTATACCAGCTTCGGATTTTTCATATCATCATCGTTGCATCGCACTCTTGTACGGCATACCATTATTGAACTTTTCTCGAAGCGAAATAATTAGATACTTATTTAAAACCGACTCTTTCATTCGTCGAAAACCTGTCAGGTTGAGCTTGTCGAAACCGGCTTCTCATTTTACACCCAGCCTTCGACAAGCTCAGGCTGGCATTTTACTAATCGAACTATTCACCATTAAAAAACTCTTCATTTTACAAAAACATTTACAGAACGTATCTTTGCCGCCAATTCATAATTTATAATTTATAACACATCAATCAATAATGTACAGAACCCACACCTGCGGCCAATTAAGATTAACTGATAACAACACTACTGTAACCCTTGCCGGTTGGGTACAAACCGTTCGTAAATTCGGCAGCATAACGTTTGTAGATTTAAGAGACCGTTATGGCATTACACAATTATTATTTTCCGAAGCATTAAATACAGAGCTGGAAGCAAACCCATTGGGAAGAGAATTTGTATTGCAGGTAAATGGTACAGTTAATGAACGCAGCAGTAAAAATGCCAACATCCCCACCGGCGATATTGAAATAAATGTGGCATCATTTAAAATATTAAATAAATCGGCTGTGCCGCCATTTTCTATTCAGGATGATACCGATGGTGGTGATGAACTGAGAATGAAATACCGCTTTTTAGATTTGCGCAGAAATATTGTAAAGAAAAATTTAGAACTGCGTTATGCAGTGGGTAGAAGCGCAAGAAATTATTTGCATGAAAATAATTTTCTGGATATTGAAACACCTTTTTTAATTAAGAGTACACCGGAAGGTGCTAGAGATTTTGTGGTACCATCAAGAATGAACACCGGACAATTTTATGCGTTACCCCAAAGTCCTCAAACATTTAAACAATTATTAATGGTAAGTGGTTACGACCGCTATTACCAGATTGTAAAATGTTTTAGAGATGAAGATTTAAGAGCGGATCGTCAACCCGAGTTTACACAAATAGATTGCGAAATGTGTTTTGTAGAGCAGGAAGATATTTTACAAATGTTTGAGGGAATGATAAAACACATTTTTGCAGCTGTAAAAAATATTGATTATACCGAAACGGTACAACGCATAACTTGGGAAGAAGCGATGTGGACTTATGGTAATGATAAACCCGATATCCGTTTCGATATTAAAATTTGTAATTTAAAATTTCCTCAACATACCTTTCCTGAAAAGGAAAATCAAGCTGCATTAATTGATGGCGTTTCTTTTGGTGTGTTTGATGATGCAGAAACTGTTGTCGCCATTTCAATTCCTGGTTGCAGCGAATACACCCGTAAACAAACGGATGAACTAACGGAATGGGTAAAGCGTCCGCAAATAGGAATGAAGGGTTTGGTATTTATAAAATGCAATGCTGATGGTACATTTAAAAGCAGCGTAGATAAATTTTATAACGAAGAAAAATTAAAAGCTATTGCCACAGCAGCCAATGCTAAACCCGGCGACCTGATTTTAATTTTAGCGGGTGCCGAAGAAAGAACAAGAAAAGCAATAAGTGATCTAAGAATGTTTATGGCCGATAAATTAGGCATGCGCAAACCAAACGATTTTAAATTATTGTGGGTATTGGATTTTCCATTGTTTGAATATGATGAAGAAGGCAACCGCTGGGTGGCACGCCATCATCCGTTTACTTCGCCAAAGCCAACACAAATTGCAGAAATGATCAACAACAATCCTGTTATTGAAAATGCAGCGGAATATTTAAAACATCCTTACGCCAGTATTAAAGCCAATGCTTATGATATGGTGTTAAATGGAAACGAAATTGGAGGCGGCTCTATAAGAATTTTTCAAAGAGAATTGCAGGAAAAAATGTTTGCGGCATTAGGTATGGATGCGGAAGAGCAACAACATAAATTTGGTTTCTTACTCGGCGCTTTTGAATATGGTGCACCGCCGCATGGTGGCATTGCATTTGGCTTCGACAGGTTATGCTCTATTCTCGGCGGCAGCGAAAGCATCCGTGATTTTATTGCCTTTCCTAAAAATAACAGTGGCCGTGATGTAATGATTGATGCACCAAGCACTATTGATGATAAACAGTTTGATGAGATGCAGATAAAATTGAATTTGAAGGGATGATAGAACGCTGATGAAACGGATTTAACTGATTGACACAGATATTTTGCTGCCGGAGAGTTTCCGGCAGTTTTTATTTTTTATAACACTGATTTTTTTCTTCAATTTTGAAAGGTGAATAATTATCCCCCTCTAGCCGAACGTTTACGCCCAAACACATTAGATGATCTGGTGGGCCAGCAACACC
>NZ_JANPCM010000277.1:0-1883 GCF_031430955.1 Ferruginibacter sp. | reverse complement strand
GGCTTTATCAATGTAGAGCGGCCCCTCCTTGAACTTTGTTCGTTCTCTTATCAGAGAACCCCGGAGGGGAGAGAAATGTAGAAGATTATTGCGAAGATTGAAATGTAAAAAAATTACGAACAATGAATACAGATATCACAGAACATATCCCTGAAGACTTTGATGATAATTCCAAAGTATGGATTTACCAAAGCAGCCGTTTATTTTTAATGAGCGAAGCTTTTGAAATGGAAGACATGTTTAACAATTTTGTTTCCAACTGGAAAAGCCATGGCGATACCGTAAAAGGTTTTGCCAATTTATTTTTTGGGCAGTTTATAATTTTAATGGCAGATGAATCCGCCTTCGGCGGAGTTAGTGGCTGCAGCACCGACAGTTCTGTTCGTTTAATAAAAGAAATTGAGCAAAAATTTAATGTGGATCTTTTTAACCGGCAAAACCTGGCTTTTATTGTAAAAGATAAAATTCAATTGCTGCCTTTATCGCAATTAAATTATGCGGTAGAAAATAATTTTATAAATGCAGATACCTTGTATTTTAATAATACTGTGCTTACTAAAAAAGAACTGCTGGAGAAATGGATTGTGCCGGTTAAGGAGAGTTGGTTGAGTAAGAAGATTGATTTAAAGAAGTCAACTATCTAATTTATAATTTGATTATAGAAATTCCTTTATGAAAGCTGCTTTTATAATTATTATTTTCTTTTTCATTGTTAGTTTAAATCTTATTGCACAAACAAAAAGCAAATATATATTCGTAAAAACCATTGATAAAAAAGATTATTTCTATATCCCTCAATCTGCATTTTCTGATTCTGTTAATGGAGTTATTTATCAGGATAAAACTTTATCGAAAGTTGCTCTGCAGAAAAAATGTTTTAGATTTTTCTGGAATTCTATCTGTAATGATGGTTCTTATTACCTAACAATTACTCCTGAACAAATTTATTTTTCCTCTGGGCACGATAACCCTAATCCAAACTATCTTTTTTGGGTCATTAACATTACAAATTCTCAATACCAATTATTGAAGAAAACCTTCTTTAAACAAACTCCTGAAGGGTTTAGCAAAAATGCTGAATACAATCCGATTTATTATTTTGATGAGAAGTACGTTGATACTTTCTCTATTCCTGAGAATTGGACCGATTCGATTTTAAAAATTGAAAGTATTTATTGTGAAAATCAAATTAAAACGCAATTAGTAAGATATTTCTCATTGATAAATTCTTATATAAAAGAACCCTCTAAAAAAATAAATTTCCTCGAAAACAAAAAAGTAAGGCAAAAGTATTTTAGTAGTTCCAAACAAGAAATAATTGATTGGATGCCCAAGAAAATAAAAGCTAAATTCACACCTCCAAAAAATTCAGAATAAGATAAGTGCCAAAATGTTTTTATTATTTTATTCCTGCTTTTTTCAACAACTCCATTTTATTATTCTTCTTCACCTTCTTATTAAAAATATAACTCAATGCAATTCTAAAATTTTTTGTCTTAGTAGTGCTGTAACTTTCTAAATTAAAATTACTGGCGTAAGTAAAGTTTTTATTTTGCTGCTGCCTGAAGGGATCAATAACACTTACTGCCAGCACCATTTTCTTTTTAAATAATTTTTGCTGCACGCCCATACTCATACTTAATGTACTTCTTACGTTGCCCTGCGGATTGGCAAAGCGGTTGTAAGTAATGCTGGCGTTACTGTTGAATAAATCGTTAAACTGGTAACTGCCGTTAAAGGTTGAAAAAATGGAGCCGCCATTGCGGTAGCGGTTTACGGTTCTGTCGTGGTTGCTGTACACATTATAACTGTAACCCAAACTCAAATTCAATTTTGTTTTTTTACTCAATGTGTAGCCCGCCCAGGTGTTGGCTTCATATTCT
>NZ_JANPCM010000276.1:0-2722 GCF_031430955.1 Ferruginibacter sp. | reverse complement strand
TTACAGTTCCGCTAACGGGTAAAAACAAATCGCTTACCGTTTTTACTGCTTCTACTGTACCAAAAACCTCTTCGGCAGCAAAGCTTTTTCCTTTACTGCTGATGTCCACGTAAACAATATCTCCCAATTCGCCCTGGGCAAATTCGGTAATGCCAATAGTGGCAATATCACCTTCTAATAAAATCCATTCGTGGTCTTTGGTGTAGCGCAGGTTTGCAGGAAAATTCATATTATATCAGTTAAATTTTTTATTAATTAATTCGGGTGCAAAATATAGAAAGTTACGGGTTAAAAAAAGTTAAGGACTAATTTGTTTGCGATTGACAAAATCTGCAACAACAAAATTAATCCGTAACCCGTAACTCATTTTACCAGTTCCATACTCATTCTTACCTCTCCCAATGGCCTGTTGGCGCCGTCTTTTTCCACACTTGCAATTTTATCAATTACGTTCATTCCACTCTCCACCTCGCCAAATACGGTATAGCCCATATCTAAAAAAGGAGTGCCTCCAATAGTTTTATAACTTCTTCTTTTTAAGGCAGAAAATTTTTTGCCCGTCTGCATTTCCATCATATTTATTTCTTCATCAGTCCATTTCTTACCTTGCACAATATAAAACTGGCAGCCACTGCTTTCTTTTTTTGGGTTAACATCATCTCCCATTCTTGCAGCGGCAAGGGTTCCTTTTTTATGGAATAATGCGGTATCAAATTCTGCAGGAATAGTATAGCCAATATCGCCGCCGCCTAACTGAATGCCGGGAGCCGCAGTTTTACTTTGCGGATCGCCACCCTGTATCATAAAATTTTGTATCACCCGGTGAAATAAAAGGCTGTCGTAAAAATGTTCGGTAACTAATTTTATAAAATTATCACGGTGCAAAGGTGTTTTATCATACAGCCTTACTACAATTACGCCGCTATCTGTAGTAATTTTTATTCTTGTGCCGGGTAATTTTTTTGTAGTGGGTACTTTAGGCGCAACGGTTTTTTTTATAATAACGGGTTTCTTTTTTACCGCAGGTTTTTTAACCTGTGCATTAATATTAAATGCTATTAAAGTTGAAAATAATAAGGCGAATACAATTTTAAATTTTCTCATAAAATAATAATCAGTCAATAAATTTTTGTTTTTGAAAATAGAGTAATACATGGTCTTTTAAAAAATTTTCCTGTTCAATCATTATATAACCGGGCAAAGGTTTTAGCTGATCAAAGTGCGGCCAGTTATCTTCATCGTGGCCCGATAAAACATAGTAGCCACTTGCCGATAAAATGGTACAAACTGCAATATGCATTAAATCCTGTTTTTGTTCTTTGGTAAAATCCTGCTTGCCGCTGCCCAGTTCCTGTATGCCTATTAAAAAAAGAATGCCGTCCATATCGGGCTTAATGCCAAAGCGTTCTTTTAGTTTAATCCTTAGCTTCAGCCACCGTACCTGCAAATCGTCTTTAATATGCTGCATGCTGCAAATGTACTGCTTTAGTTTTTTTATTAAAATTTGATTGAAAGATTTCTGATTTTAGACTGCCATAATTTATATTTTTTTAAAGATCAAAATAATCTATTTATTGCTCTGCAATTTTATACAGTCGGAATCTCCTGTTTTTTTGCAGATTCCGACAAGTATAATTATTCAAATATGGTTTATTATTAGCTTTTTTAATTCGGAAACCTTCATAAAACCTTATCATCAAAAATTTTAATCTTCATTAAAACGCTTGTTTTAAAACATCTTGCTATATCCTTAACTTTGTCACAAAAAATACAATGTTACAAATTGGTTTTATCCGCCAAAATACAGCTTTGGTAAAAGAAAGATTAAGTGTAAAAAACTTTGGCGATTTATCATTGGTGGATAAAGTGGTGGCACTGGATGAGCAGGTACGTAAATTAAAAGTAGACAGCGAAAGCATACAAGCTACTATTAATGCGGCCAGTAAAGAAATTGGTATGCTTATGGGTAAAGGCCAGCAGGAGGGGTCAGAAAACAAAAAGCAGGAAGTAGCACAATACAAAACATCTTTACAAGCACTGGCGCAACAATTAGCCGATGCCGAAAAGTTATTGCATGATGAAATAGTAATATTGCCAAACCTTCCACATACAACTGTGCCAAAAGGTAAAACCCCCGAAGAAAATGAAGTGGTAAAAGAAGGCGGTGTAAAACCAACGCTTGCAGCAACCGCAGTGCCGCACTGGGATTTAATTAAAAAATATGACCTGGTAGATTTTGAAACCGGCGCAAAAATTACGGGCAGCGGCTTTCCTTTATTTAAAGGTAAAGGTGCAAAACTGCAAAGGGCATTAATACAATATTTTTTAGATTACAATACTGCTGCAGGGTATACAGAATATTTACCGCCGCTAATGGTAAATGAAGCCAGTGCATACGGCACCGGCCAGTTACCAGATAAAGAAGGGCAGATGTATCACATTACCGCTGATGGATTTTATTTAATACCCACGGCCGAAGTACCTGTTACCAATATTTACAGGGATGAAATTGTAAAAGAAAATGATTTGCCCATAAAGATGACGGCTTACACTCCCTGCTTTAGAAGAGAGGCTGGAAGTTTTGGAAGTGATGTAAGAGGATTGAACAGGGTGCATCAGTTTGATAAAGTAGAAATTGTTCAACTGGTACATCCTGAAAAAAGTTACCAGGTACATGAAGAGATGGTAGCACACATTGAAAAATTATTGCAAAGCTTACAAT